>JBQGEH010000800.1:0-3156 GCA_052039515.1 Nakamurella sp.
GCACAGGTCGATCACGCGGCGGCGGTGGCCGGCGTGTGCGGTGGCGGGCACCGACGACGACCGCTGCGGACCGGTCGACTGCGACATCAGGAGCTCCTCGTTCGATGCGCTTGCACCACAACGGCTGTGGCGCCAGGTGTGATCCCGGGGCACCCCATCGCACGAAGGGTTGCCGCTCAGCGAGCCGGGCCTTGTCACTGAAACTCTGTACCTGTGGGCGACCCTAGGCGGGCCGCTGCACCGCCGTCAAGGTGTGGGCCACCCTTTCGGTGGGGAAAGAGGCGAGGTCGCGGAAAACCGGTCGACCGACGCCGTCCTGCGGGTGTAGACCGGACTCGTCCCACTCCCGGCCCCCGAGGACCGCCACGATGCTGATCTGAGCTCTCCGCAACCCCCTGCGCCGACGCCGGCGCGGGTTGCGTCGACCCCCGTCGACCGCGAGATCCGCTCAGGAGCAACCCATGTCATCACCTCGACCCTCCGTGTCGCTGCACGACCTCACCTTCACCTGGCCGGACGGCAGTCCGGTGATCGAGCACCTCTCGACCGTGATCCCGGCCGGCCGCAGCGGCCTGATCGGCCGCAACGGCTCCGGCAAGTCCACGCTGCTACGGCTCATCGCCGGCGACCTGGCCCCGACCGCGGGCACCGTGACCGTGTGCGGCCGGGTCGGCCACCTGGCCCAGGCGGCCGGGCCACCCGGGACGGCGACCGTGGACGAGGTGCTCGGCATCGCCCCCGTCCGGGCCGCCGTGGCCGCGGTCGAGAACGGGGCGTCCGATGCGTCGTTGTTCGCCGTCATCGGCGACGACTGGGACGTCGACGAACGGGCCACCGCCGTGCTGGCCGGTCTCGGGCTCCCGTCGCTGCCGTTGGACGCCCCGCTGGCCCGGCTGTCCGGAGGTGAGACGGTGCTGGTGCGACTCGCCGCACAGCTGCTGGCCCGCCCCGACGTGCTGCTGCTCGACGAGCCGACCAACAACCTCGACCGCCGGGCGCGCCGCTACCTCCACGACGCGGTCGACGGTTGGCGGCGGTCACTGCTCGTCGTCACCCACGACCGTGAGCTGCTCGCCCACGTGGACCGGGTCGGTGACCTGCGCGACGGCGACATCCGGTGGTACGGCGGTGACTTCGACGACTACGAGGCGGCGGTCGCGGCGGAGCAGGAGGCCGCGGAACGCCGGGTCCGGGCCGCGACGGCCGATGTCGCGCGGCAGCGACGGGAGCTCATCGACGCGGGTACCACGCTCGACCGCCGGCAACGCTACGGCCGCACGATGGAGCGGAACCTGCGGGAACCACGGATCGTGATGCGCGCCCGACGGCGCCAGGCACAGGTGTCCGCCGGCCGGTCCCGCACGCTGCACGAGGACCGGCTGGCCGATGCCCGGCGCCAGCTCGACGAGGCCCGGGACGCCGTCCGCGACGATCGGGAGATCCGCGTCGACCTGCCCGGCACCGCGGTGCCGGCGGGGCGGACGGTGCTCGTCGCCCACGGACTCGCCACCGCCGTCCAGCGACCGGTGGACCTGGTCGTCCGCGGGCCCGAGCGGATCGCCCTGTCCGGCCCGAACGGAGCCGGCAAGACCACGCTGCTCGAGACCCTGCTCGGCCGGCGTGCCCCGACGGCGGGTCGGTGCGAGCTCGCCGTTCCGACCCGCTGTCTCCCGCAGCGGCTGGACGTGCTGGACGAGCAACGCACCGTGGCCGACAACGTCGCGGCGGTGGCGGTGACCGCCACCGGGACCGAGATCCGCGCGCGGCTGGCCCGGTTCGAGTTCCGCGGGGATGCCGCCGACCGCCCGGTGGCGACCCTGTCCGGGGGTGAACGCTTCCGGGCGACCCTGGCGGCCCTGCTGCTGGCCGAACCGGCACCGCAACTGCTGGTCCTGGACGAGCCGACGAACAACCTCGACCTGGCGGGGGTGGCGCAGCTGGTGTCGGCCCTGTCCGGGTACCGGGGCGCTCTCATCGTGGTCAGTCACGACGAGCACTTCCTCGCCGAACTCCACATCGACCGACGGTGGCGGCTCGCCGACGGCGGGCTCACCGACGGGCCCGCCGGCTGAGACCGACGGGCCCGGTGGGAGCCGGTGACCGGCCGGCGGGTGCCGGTCAGCCTCCGGTGAGCTCCTGCGGCACGGGCGTGGCGGCGATCCCGGGTTCGGGTCGCACCGAACCGTCGACCACGGCGGCCAGCAGCCGGCCGAGCCGCCGGTTGGCGGTCTCGCCGTCCTCGTACGGTCGACCGATCTCGTCGACGATGAGCTGCGCGAGGTCGCGCAGCTTGACGTTGGCGTGCGAGGAGTGCCAGCGCAGCACCGCGAAGGCGTCGTCGGCGGACACGCCCTGCACGACCATCAGGGCGCCCTTGGCCTGCTCGACCTGGGCGCGGGCGGCCGCCGACCCCGCCACCGCCTCCCGGATCGCCTGCTGCGACACGGCGGTGGCGGCGTCGGTGATGTCGACGAAGTAGCCGGTGACCCGGACCACCTGGCCGATGTCGTCCAGGACGCCCTGGCCGATGGTCACGACCGTGCGCACCTCGCGGCGGCTGGTGATGATGCGGTGCCGGCAGCAGAACGGTTGACCGGTGGCGAGCACGTCGGCGAGCACCTCGTCGGTGTGCACCCGGTCCTCGGGATGCTTGTGGGACACGAAGATGGCGGTGCTCGGCACGATCTCGCCCGGCTCGAAGCCGTGGATCCGGAACAACGTCGCCGACCACGACCACCGGTCGGTGGTCAGGTCGTAGTCGAACCAGCCGAGCTCTTCCCGCTCACCGCCGGCCATCGCCGCCACGACCGGTTGGATCCTGTTGTCCACGCTGTGGCGCTCCCACATGTCCGCTGCCCGTGGCCGGAGTCCCGCACGGATCGCTCTCATTCTGCCGCGCCGCCGGGCGCGCGGCGACGCTGTCAGATCTGCGCGAGCCGCGGCACCAGGACCTCGCCGGCCCGGGCGGTCCACCCGACCGGGTCGGGACCCTCCGGCCCGGCCCACACCGTGGTAACGCCGAGGGCCGCGTACTCCTGCATCCGCCGCAGGAACGCGTCCGGGTCGTCCAGCGCCCCGAAGTTCCCGATCACCGTCTTCTCGATGGCGTCGTAGTCGCGGCCCTCGCTGTCGCAGTGGCCGCGCAGGACGTCCAGC
>JBQGEH010000801.1:0-5947 GCA_052039515.1 Nakamurella sp.
GACGGCCAGGTCTACCTGCAGTCCGAGCTCTTCAACTCGGGCGTGCGGCCGGCCATCAACGTCGGTATCTCGGTCTCCCGCGTCGGTGGTGCCGCCCAGGTCAAGGCGATGAAGTCGGTCTCCGGCACGCTGCGTCTGGACCTGTCGGCCTACCGCGAGCTCGAGGCGTTCGCCGCCTTCGGCTCCGATCTGGACGCGGTCTCCAAGCGCGCGCTGGAGCGGGGCGCCCGCCTGGTCGAGCTGCTCAAGCAGCCGCAGTACTCGCCGTACCCGGTGCCCGAGCAGGTCGTCTCGATCTGGGCCGGCACCAAGGGTCACCTGGACCGCGTCCCGGTCGCCGACGTCCGTCGCTACGAGTCGGAGCTGCTGGAGACCCTGCGTCACCAGACCGACGGCCCGCTGCAGGCGATCGCGTCGACCAACGCGCTGTCCAAGGAGACCGAGGACGCCCTGCTGGCGGAGCTGCAGAAGTTCAACAACAGCTTCACCACGTCCGACGGCACCATCCTGGGCCGTGAGGCCGAGGTCGCCGCGATGGACGCCAAGGACGTCGGTCAGGAGAAGGTCCAGGTCCGCAAGCCGGCAGCCAGGGCGCACTGACGTGGCCGCACAGGTCCGGGAGCTCAAGGACCGCGAGCGGTCGGTGCGCAAGACCCAGAAGATCACCAAGGCGCAGGAGCTGATCGCCACCTCGCGGATCGGCAAGGCGCAGGCGGCGGTGCGGGCGTCCAAGCCGTACTCCAACCTGATGACCTCGGTGCTCTCGGCGCTGGCCTCGGCCTCCACGCTGGACCACCCGCTGCTCAACGAGCGGCCGGAGCCCAAGCGGGCCGGGATCCTGCTGATCACGTCCGACCGTGGGCTGTGCGGCGGCTACAACTCCAACGCCATCAAGAAGGCGGAGGAGCTGGCGTCGCTGCTGCGCTCGCAGGGCAAGGAGCCGGTGTACTTCATCATCGGTCGCAAGGGCTACGGCTACTACACGTTCCGGGAGCGGCCGGTGGCCGCCCACTGGCAGGGCTTCTCGGAGCGGCCGAGTTTCGCCGACGCCGAGCGCGCCGCGAAGACGGTCCTCGAGGCCTTCCTCGTCGGGTCCGACGGCACCCTGGAGTCCGGCGCGGCCGGCGTCGACGAGCTGCACGTGATCTCCACGCAGTTCCACTCGATGATCTCGCAGGTCCCGCACGCCTCCCGGGTCGCCCCGCTGGAGGTCGAGTACGTCGACGAGCTGTCCGACGACAGTGGCAAGCCCGCCGGTGCGGCGCCCGCCTACGAGTTCGAGCCGGCGGCGTCGGAGCTGCTGGACGAGATGCTGCCGCGCTACGTCAACAGCCGGATCTACGCCGCGCTGCTGGATTCGGCGGCGAGTGAGTCCGCCGCCCGTCGGCAGGCCTGCAAGTCGGCCACCGACAACGCGAACGCGATCATCAAGCGCCTGAACCGGGAAGCGAACCAGGCCCGGCAGGCGTCGATCACCCAGGAGCTGACGGAGATCGTCGGCGGCGTCGACGCGCTCGCCGCATCAGGAAAAGAAGAGTGAGGACGTCATGACTGCCGCTACCGCCACCGCCACCGGCCGGGTGGTCCGGGTCATCGGGCCCGTGGTCGACATCGAGTTCCCCCGGGGCACCATCCCCGACCTGTTCACCGCGCTCTACGCCGACGTGAGCGGGCTCGGTGACGACCGCCGGCTGACCCTGGAGGTCGCGCTGCACCTCGGCGACGGCATCGTCCGCGCCATCTCCATGCAGCCCACCGACGGCCTGACCCGGGGCACCGACGTCATCGACTCCGGCGCTCCCATCTCGGTCCCCGTCGGCGACATCGTCAAGGGCCACGTCTTCAACGCCCTGGGCGCCTGCCTCGACCAGCCCGGTGCCACCGACGGCGCCGAGCTGTGGCCGATCTACCGCAAGCCCCCGACCTTCGACAAGCTCGAGGGCAAGACCAAGCAGCTGGTCACCGGCATCAAGGTCATCGACCTGCTGACCCCGTACGTCGAGGGCGGCAAGATCGGTCTGTTCGGTGGTGCCGGTGTCGGCAAGACCGTGCTCATCCAGGAGATGATCACCCGCGTCGCCAAGAACTTCGGTGGCACCTCGGTGTTCGCCGGCGTCGGCGAGCGCACCCGCGAGGGCAACGACCTCTTCACCGAGATGACCGAGTCCGGCGTCATCAACGACACCGCGCTCGTCTTCGGCCAGATGGACGAGCCGCCGGGCACCCGCATGAGGGTCGCGCTGTCTGCACTCACAATGGCGGAGTACTTCCGCGATGTGCAGAACCAGGACGTGCTGCTGTTCATCGACAACATCTTCCGGTTCACCCAGGCCGGTTCCGAGGTGTCGACGCTGCTCGGCCGGATGCCGTCCGCGGTGGGTTACCAGCCCACGCTGGCCGACGAGATGGGTGAGCTGCAGGAGCGCATCACCTCCACCCAGGGCAAGTCGATCACCTCGCTGCAGGCCATCTAAGTGCCCGCGGACGACTACACCGACCCGGCTCCGGCGACGACGTTCGCGCACCTGGACGCCACCACCGAGCTCGCCCGCTCCATCACGGAGAAGGGCATCTACCCGGCGGTGGACCCGCTGTCCTCGACCTCCCGGATCCTGGATCCGCAGTACGTCGGCGACGAGCACTACCGGGTGGCCCGCCAGGTCATCCAGATCCTGCAGAAGTACAAGGAGCTGCAGGACATCATCGCCATCCTCGGCATGGACGAGCTCTCCGAGGAGGACAAGCTGACCGTCGGCCGCGCCCGCCGGATGGAGCGGTTCCTCGGCCAGAACTTCTTCGTCGCGAAGCAGTTCACCGGCCAGGACGGCTCGTACGTGGAGATCGACGAGACGATCGCCGCGTTCGACGGGATCGCCAAGGGCGACTGGGACCACATCCCGGAGCAGGCGTTCCTCAATGTCGGCGGTCTGGACGACGTCCAGGCCAAGGCGAAGGCCCTGCAGGCCTGATCCGGCCGGGCCGCGCAGCGGTCCTGTGATCGAACTCGCGGCCGGAGCCTGCTCCGGCCGCGAGTACCCTTTTGCCCAGAGGTACGACCGAGAAGGTGAGCGGAGCACGCATGGCCGAGATGAACGTGGAGCTGGTGGCGGTCGAGCGCCAGATCTGGTCCGGGACGGCCACGAGTGTCATCGTCCGCACCGTCGAGGGTGACGTCGGCATCCTGCCGGGCCACGCTCCGCTGCTGGCGCAGCTCAAGGAGGGCTTCTCCGCCCGCATCGTCCTCGACGGTGGCGAGGAGCTCGGCGTCGCGCTGCACGGTGGCTTCCTGTCCGTGACCAAGGACCGCGTCTCCATTCTCGCCGAGGACGCGCAGCTGGCCAGCGAGATCGACGTCGCCGCCGCCCAGGCCGAGTACGCCGACGCGCAGCGGCGCTCCGACGGTGAGGAGACCGCCGACCTCCTGCGAGCACGCGCCCAGCTGTTGGCCGCGGGACACCGCGTCTGAGACGGTCGCCGTGGACAGCCTGCAGATCGGAGCGCTCGTCGTACTGATCCTTGCTGTGCTCGTGATCGCCTACGTCGCCGTCCGGCGGCAGCGGCTGTCCCGGTCCGGGGCGGTCGACATGTGCTGGCGGGACCGGCTCACCGACGACGGCTCCGGCTGGTATCTCGGGGTCGGCACCTTCGACGGCGCCGAGCTCAACCTCTACCGGTCGTTCTCGGTGCTGCCGACGCCCAACCGCCGGTTGCACCGGGCCGATCTCGCACTCGGTGCCCGGCGGGCACCGGCACCGGCGGAGAAGGACCTGCTCCCGGGCAACGCCGTGATCAGCCGCTGTCAGGCCGGGGACCGCACCTTCGAGCTCGCGATGAGCGCCGACGCGGTGACCGGGCTGTCGGCCTGGCTGGAGTCGATGCCGCCCAGCAACCGCAGCACCGGCCGTCTCCGCCGTACCGGCTGAGCCTCAGCGCTCGCCCCCCGGCACCCACAGCACGTCCCCCTCGGGGTTGGCCACCCGCCCCAGGATGAACAGCAGATCCGACAACCGGTTGAGATACCTCCCGGTCAACGCGCTGGTGTGCTCCGGATCCTGTTCCAGCAACGCCCACGCCGACCGCTCCGCCCGCCGGGCCACCGTCCGGGCCTGGTGCAGCAGCGCCGCGGCCGGTGTGCCGCCGGGCAGCACGAACGAGTCCAACGCCGGCAGATCGGCGTTGAAGCGGTCGCAGTCGCTCTCCAGCCGGTCGATGTAGCTCTGGTCGATGCGCAGCGGCGGGTACGCGGGCTCGGCGACCACCGGCGTCGCGAGATCCGCCCCCAGGTCGAACAGCTCGTTCTGGACGCGCCGCAGCACCGTCGCCACCGCCGGGGCGGGGGAGCCCAGCGTCAGCACCAACCCGAGGACGGCGTTGGTCTCGTCGCAGTCGGCGTAGGCGACCAGCCGCGGATCGGTCTTCGCGACCCGGCTGAAGTCGGCCAGGCCGGTGGTGCCGTCGTCGCCGGTCCGGGTGTAGATCCTCGTCAGGTGCACGGCCATGGGGTCGAGCGTAGGCGGGCCCGTCGGCGTCCCGGAGGAGGCCACCGGCCCCGATACAGTTCCCCCGTGGAGCAATTCGTGGTGAGCGGGGGAGCCCGGCTGCAGGGCGTCGTGCACGTCGCCGGGGCCAAGAACAGCGTGCTGAAGCTGATGGCGGCCGCGCTGCTGGCGCCGGGCACGACGGTGCTGACGAACTGCCCGGACATCGAGGACCTGCCGCTGATGGCCGACGTGCTGCGCGGTCTGGGCTGCACGGTGACCATCGACGCCGACGTCGTCACCATCGACACCCCCGCCGAGCTGTCGCACGTCGCGGACTTCCCGGCGGTCAGTCGACTGCGCGCCTCGGTCGCGGTCCTCGGACCGCTGATGGGTCGGCTGCGGCAGGCCCGGGTGGCGCTGCCGGGTGGGGACGCCATCGGCAACCGGCCGCTGGACATGCACCAGAACGGGCTGCGGTTGCTCGGCGCGACGATGACGATCGAGCACGGTCATGTCGTCGGATCCGCCGGGGAGCTGCGCGGGGCGGAGATCGAGCTCGAGTTCCCCAGTGTCGGCGCGACCGAGAACCTGCTGATGGCGGCGTGTCTGGCCCGCGGCACCACGGTCATCGAGAACGCGGCCCGGGAGCCGGAGATCGTCGACCTCGCGGTGATGCTGACGTCGATGGGTGCCCGCATCACCGGCGCCGGCACCAGCACGGTCACCATCGACGGGGTGTCCGGGCTGACCCCGGTGACCCACCGGACCGTGGGCGACCGGGTCGTCGGCGGCACCTGGGCCTACGCCGCGGCGATCACCCGTGGCGACATCACCGTGCGGGGCGTCGACCCCAACCACCTGTCCGCGCCGCTGGAGCGGCTGGTGCGGGCCGGGGCGCGGATCACCTCCGGGCCCGACTGGTTCACCGTGGTGATGGACCGCCGGCCGCGCGCGGTGGACTTCATCACGCTGCCGTTCCCCGGTTTCCCGACCGACCTGCAGCCGATCGCCCTGGCGCTGGCCGCGGTCGCCGACGGCCACTCGTTCGTCACCGAGAACGTCTTCGAGGCGCGCTTCAAGTTCCTCGACGAGCTGGTCCGGATGGGGGCCGACGCGCGTACCGACGGTCACCACGCGTCGATCAACGGGCGGGAGCGGCTGTCCAGCGCGCCGGTGTGGGCGACCGACATCCGGGCCGGAGCCGGGCTGGTGCTGGCCGGGCTGGTCGCCGACGGCGACACCGTGGTCAACGACGCCTGGCACATCGACCGCGGCTACCCACGGTTCGTCGAGGACCTGGTGTCGCTGGGGGCGCGCGTCGAGCGGCGCGAGGCGCCCGAGCGCTGACGCGCGCGGTCAGACGACCGTCCAGCGGCCGGTGGCGATGGGCTTGCCGCCGCAGACGGTGGCGGTCAGGGTCGGTCCGGGCTCGTGCCGCAGCCGCAGCCGGGCCGGGGTGCCGTCGA
>JBQGEH010000802.1:0-5075 GCA_052039515.1 Nakamurella sp.
GGTGGCTGAGCGCGGCCGGTGGCTGAGCGCGGCCGGTGGCTGGGCGCGGCCGGTGACGGAGCCGAGGCCGTCCCCCGGCGATCCCGCTGCCGCTTTCCGTTCCCGCTTCCGAGACAGTGGACGCGGGAGCGGAAATCGGAAGCGTGAGCGCGGATCGGGCCATCCCGACGCGCCACCGCACGCCGGACGCCGGACGCCGGACGCCGGACGCCGGACGCCGGACGGAGCATCACCCACCGACCCGGCGTTCCCGCTTCCGTCCTCGCTTCCCGCTTCCGACATGTCAGAAGCGGCAGGCGAGGTGGACGCAGCCCGGCTTCCGTCAGTGCAGCACCTCACCGCCGGTCACGGCGGCGACCAGCGAGCGCGGGGTCCGCAACGCGGCGAGCCACACCGTGGCGGCGGCGAGATCGGTGGTGCGGCCGAGCCTCCCGGCCGGGATCTGCGCCTGCCGACCGTCCAGGATGACGTCGTAGGAGACGCCGGCGCTGTCGGCCATGCCCTGGAACGCGGCCTGCAGCAGCGGGGTGTCGGTCGCACCGGGGCAGATCATCCGGATCCGCGGATCAGCGGCGGTCCGGGTCCGGTCGATGCCCTTCAGCCACCCCAGCAGGGCGAACTTGGAGGCGCAGTACACGCCGTTGTTCGCTTCGCCGACGAGACCGGCCTGGCTCGCGACGGCGACGAAGGTGCCGTCGCGGCGGGCCAGTCCCGGGCCGAGCGCGTCGTAGAGCCGGAACACGCTCAGCGTGTTCGCCGCCATCACGCGGCGGGAGGTGTCGGCGGTGATGGTGGCCAGCGCCTCGGCCCCGGCGACACCGTGGGCGGCGACGACCAGGTCGAGGTGCTCCGAGTCGGCCAGCGCGGCCAGGCCGGCCAGCACCTCGGGATCGTTGAGGTCACCGAGCACGTCCATCGCGCCGCCACCCCGTGGTGGCCGCAGGTCGTGGCGGAGCACCCGGTGTCCGGCGGCCTCCAGGGCGTCGGCCATGGCCGAGCCGATTCCACCGGCGGCGCCGGTGACGAGCGCGGTCATGCCGTCTCCTCCCGCAGGTCGTAGCAGGCCCCCCAGGAGAAGCCGCCGTCGGCGGACCCCAGGTACCGCCAGGTCACGTCACGTTCGCCGTCCTGGCCGGACGTGCTGACCACCAGGTTGACCGGCCCGGCCGGTGCGCTGCGTTCCAGGACGAACGACTGGACCAGACCGCGGACCGCGGCGACGAACGCTTCGACCGCCCGCACCGCCTCCGGACCGTCGGTGTCGCACCGCAGGTCGACCGCGACCGCGGTGGATCCGGTGGCCGTCCGCACGAGAGCCGCGACCAGGTCGACGATCCCGTCGGAGAGCAGTGCGTCCCGCGCGGCGGCGGTGTCGGTCCCGGCGTCGGCCAGCTGCACGGTCACCACGATCCGGGTCGGCGCGCCGGTCTCGGTGGCCACCGTCCACGGCGCCGTCATGCCCGTGGCCATTTCAGCGAGCCGCGGCTGATGACCACGTCGGTGAGGGTGGCGATGACGAGGATGGCGCCTTGGGCGGCCAGTTTCACCTCGGTGGGCAGGCCCAGCAGGTCCATGCCGTTGGAGATGCTGCCGATGACCAGCGCACCCAGCAGAGCGGACCATACGACGCCCCGGCCCCCGAAGAGGCTGGTGCCACCGATGACCGCGGCGGCGATCGCCTCCAGCAGCAGACTGCCGCCGCCGGACTGGTTGGACACCCCGAGCAGCCGGGACGCGGCGAACAGCCCCGCCAGCGCGGCGAAAAGCCCGGACAGCGCGAACGACCACAACAGGGTGCGACGCACCGGGATGCCGGCCCGCCGGGCCGCTTCCCGGTTGCCACCCACGGCGTACAGCCGGATGCCGAAGCGGGTCTGGCTCGCGATGTAGGACAGGAACGCGAGCAGCCCGACCAGCAGTGCGACCACGATGGGGATGCCGCGGTAGCTGTTGAGCACCCAGACGACCGCGATGATGGCGATCGCGGTGACGCCGATCGGCAGCACCAGGTTGCGGACGGGGTCCGCTCCGAGACCGACCCGGCGCCGGCCGCGGTACTTCACCGCACAGTTGGCGGCGTAGCCGACGAGCCCGAGCAGGCCCAGGATCCAGCCGGCGGCCGGGGTCAGGTAGGCACCGACGATGAACTTGAGATCGTTGTTGGCCAGGCTGATCTGGCCCGCCGACGGCAACAGCCACAGCAGCAGGCCCTGCAGCACCAGCGATCCCGCCAGCGTCACGATGAACGACGGCCCGCCGTAGAGCACGAGCACGGCCTGCAGCAGTCCCCAGATGACGCCGAAGGCGAGCGCGATGGCGCACGCCGCCCACGGGTTCCAGCCCTCGGTGACGGCCAGCCGGCCGGCGATCGCGGCGGCCGCGCCGCTGAGGGCGGCCACCGACAGGTCGATCTCGGCGACCAGCAGGATCAGCACCAGGCCGAGCGCCAGGGTGGCGGTGACCACCGTCTGCAGGGTCAGGTTGGAGAGGTTGCGGGCCGACAGGAACAGCGGCTGCTGCGACCAGAACACCAGCCACACCAGCACGAGTGAGATCAGCACCGGGATGAGTCGGAGCCGACCCGACATCAGGGCGAGCATCCCCTCCCGCTTCGGCGCGGTGGCCGACGGCTTCGTCGGCGCGGTGACGGTCATGACGCAGCTCCCGTGCGGGGGGCCGACGCACCGGTGATGGCGTCGACGATGTCGGACGAGTCGAACTGGCCGCGCTGCAGCTCGGCGACCTTGCGCCCGAGCCGCAGCACCACCACGGTGTCGGCGATCTGCTGGACGTCGTGCAGGTCGTGCGAGATCACCATGACCGCGCGACCCTGGTCGCGCAGCCGGCCGAGCAGGTTGAGCACCTGTTCCTTCTGCGCGACACCCAGGGCAGCCGTGGGCTCGTCGAGCAGCACGACGTCGGGGTCGGTGAGGACGCTGCGGCAGATGGCGATGCCCTGCCGCTGCCCGCCGGACAGCTGCCCGACGGGCGTCACCAGCGAGCGGATCTTCACCCCCAGCTCGCCGAGCACCCGGGTCGCGCGGTGCTCCATCTCCGACCACTGCAACCGGCGTCCGGTCACCCGGGAGCCGACGACCTCCCGCCCCAGGAACAGGTTCTGGATGGTGTTGAGGTTGTCGCACAGTGCGAGGTCCTGGGACACCGTCTGGATCCCGGCCGAGGACGCGTCGTCGGGACCCAGCAACCGCCGCTCCTCGCCGCGGATGCTGATGGTGCCCTCGTCGACGCTGTAGATGCCCGAGAGCATCTTGGTCAGCGTCGACTTGCCGGCCCCGTTGTCCCCGACCAGCGCGGTGACCCGCCCCGGGTACAGGTCCAGGTCCACCCCGCTGAGCGCCTGCACACCGCCGAAGTTCTTGCTCAGTCCGCGTCCGGTGAGGATCGGGCGGTCGGCCACCGCGGTGGCCGACCCGTCCCGATCAGCTGCAGAATGCGACATCGCCGATCCCATCGCAGATCTCGTCCTTGGTGTAGAGGCCGGCGTCGATGACGACCTGCATGTTGTCGGCGTCGATGCTCTGCACGTCGAGGTAGGCGGCGGGGGCCTGCACGGCCTTGTTGTCGAAGGTCGCGTTGATCACCGAGGCCGGCGGCTCCTTGCCCTCCAGCGCCGCGATCACCACCTGGGCGGCGGTCTGGCCCTCGAGGGCGTAGTTCTTGAACACGGTGTCGGTCTGCTGGCCCTGCAGGATGAACTTCAGCGCGTCCAGGTTCGCGTCCTGACCGCCGTACACCGGGATCTGGCCGGCGAGACCCTGCCCGGTCAGCGCGGCGATCGCACCGCTGGCGGTGCCGTCGTTCATCGCCAGCACGGCGTCGATCTCGTTCTGGGTCTTGGTCAGGCACTGCTCGACCAGCTGCTGGGCGGCGGCCGGATCCCAGCCGGCGGCGTAGTCCTCGCAGGCGACCTTGACCTTGCCGGAATCGATGAGGGACTGGATCTTCTCGTTCTGACCGGCCTGGTCCTGGATCGTGTAGTTGTCGCCGTTGTTGCCGTACACGCGGCCGATGGTGACGACGCCGTCCTTGCCCGCCGGCAGGTGGTCGGCGAAGTACTGGCCCTGCGCCTCGCCGACCTTCTTCGGGTCGAAGATGACCTGGGCGTACAGCGGACCGTCCAGCGCCTCGTGCTCGTAACCGATGACCGGGATGTTCGCCTCGGCGGCCTTCTGCAGCACCGCGCCGGACAGGCTGGGGTCGGCGGCGACCAGCACGAGAGCCTTGGCGCCGGCGTTGATCGCGCTCTCGGCCTGGGTCAGCTGCTGGTCGGACTTGCCCTCGGCGTTCTGCACGTCGACGGTGACGCCCGGGGCGAGTTCCTTCATCGCGGCGACGAACGCCGGGGAGTCGTGCTGGATGAAGCGGGTGGTCGTCGTGTTGGGCAGCAGGAACGTCACGCTGCCGGTGACGTCGGAGACCTGGCCCCCGCCGGCACCACCGCTGGTCGATTCGCCGGACGACGCCGCGGTGGATTCGCCCGACGCGGACGAGGACGACGACGGGGTGTTCCCGCCCGCCGCACTCGTGGTCTCACCGCCGGTCTGCGGAGTGGTGGTGCACGCCGTGGCCAGCAGGGCCATGCACCCGGCGGCGGCGATACGAACCTTCAGGCTGCTCTTCATCGAGGCTCCTTGTCAGGGTCCGCGGCACAGCTCTGTGCCCGGCGGGTCGTCCTGGAATGGGCCTACTCAAACAGTCATGGTGAACGGGTGTCAACCACCACCGAACGATTGATGTGGTGTCGTGATCAGCCGACGTCGACGACGTGCGCGGCCCGGGTGGACTCCCGCAGGATCAACTCCGGATGCAACCGCACCGTGACGGCCGCCCCGGCATCCCCGTTGATCCGGGCCAACGCGAGAGCCGCCGCCCGGCGGCCCAGTTCGGCACTCTGCAGGCGGATGGTCGTCAGGGGCGGGGCGAGGTGGTCGGTGAGCGGCGAGTCGTTGTACCCGACGAGCGACACGTCCTCCGGGCACCGGAGACCGCGTTCGGTCAGAGCGGACAGCGCGCCCACCGCCATCATGTCGTTGTGGGCGAAGATCGCCGTCGGG
>JBQGEH010000803.1:0-6932 GCA_052039515.1 Nakamurella sp.
GGTCCTCGGGGACGCCGGCCGGCACGCCCGCTCCGCCGTCGGCGTCTCGGAGCTGCCGCTGGACTCGCCGGTCGAGGTGGAAGCGATCATCGAGGTCCGTTGACCGCGGCGCGGTCGCGCCGCCAGCGGGTGAGCGCGTCGGTCCCCGGGTGGCCGTGCCCGGGGACGACCAGCACGGCCCGCTCGACGTAGGGCCGCAGGACCGCGAGCCCGGCGAGGTACTCGGCCGGCCCGGTCTCCTCGGGCAACGGCGGCTCGACGTCGCTGAGCATGTCGCCGGCCAGCAGCACCCGCGGGCCGGGCAGCCAGAGCGCGGTGTGTCCCGGGGTGTGCGCGTCGTGCACGACGAGCTCGACCGGGTCCGGCCAGGGGATCGCGTCCGCCGGGGTCAGCCGTCCGACCAGGGGTTCCAGCTCGGCGGGCCAGTCGCCGAGCGCCGCGACCAGCTCGGCGCGGTGGTCCGCCGCCCGCTCGGTGGTGGTCGGCGAGGCCCAGCGGGGTCCGTCGCCGAACCGCGGGTGCCACAGCACGTGGTCGTGATGGGCGTGGGTGGCGAACCCGCCGACGACCCGCAGCCCGCGGGCGTCCAGCCAGTCCGCCAGCCCGCCGAGCTCACCCGGCGTCCACGACGGGTCGACCAGCAGCGCGTCCCGGCCGTGCACGAGCACGGTGCTCGTGGTCAGGTCGAGCTCCGAGGTGGCGACGTGGACGCCGTCGGCGACCTCCTGCAGCGTGCGCATCCGCGCAGTCTGCCCGGGCTTACGGTGGTCGGCGTGAACGACACCGGCGGTCTGCAGCGCCGCACCGCGTTGGCCGCGTCCCGGCTCGCGCCCAATCCCGGCCCGATGACGCTGGACGGCACCAACTCGTACGTGCTCGCGGGGCCCGGATCGGCGTCGGTCATCGTGGTCGACCCCGGTCCGCTGGACGAGCCGCACCTGGCCCACCTCGCCACGCGGCCGGTCGAGCTGGTGCTCATCACCCACCACCACGCCGACCACACCGCGGCGAGCGTCCGGTTCGCCGCGCTCACCGGGGCCCCCGTGCGGGCGTCGGATCCCGCGTTCTGCGTCGGCGGGGCGCCGCTCGTCGACGGGGAGGTGATCGAGGCGGCCGGGGTGCACGTGCAGGTGCTGGCCACGCCGGGCCACACCGCGGACTCGGTGTGCTTCCTGCTGCGCGACGACGTCTCCGCCGACGGCCGGGCGACCGGGTCGGTGCTGACCGGGGACACCGTGCTCGGCCGCGGGACGACGATCATCGCCCACCCGGACGGCCGGCTGGCCGACTACCTGACGTCGCTGGGGAGGCTGTCCGCGCTCGGTCCGGCGACCGTGCTGCCCGCCCACGGTCCGGTGCTGCCCGACCTCGCGGCCGTCGTCGCCGCCTACACCGCCCACCGGCACGAACGACTGGACCAGGTGCGGGCCGCCCTGACCCGGCTGGGTGCCGACGCCGATGTCGCCGCCGTCACCGATGCGGTGTACACCGACATCGACCCGAGCGTGCGTCCGGCCGCGGAGAAGTCGGTGGCCGCCCAGCTGGAGTACCTGCGGTCGGCGTGATCGACCCGGTCCTGGAGTTCCTGGCCTGCCCGCACTGCGGTGGTGCCCTGCAGCGTGTCGGTGCCGCCGTCGGTTGCGGCGTCGGCCACCGCTTCGACGTCGCCCGGCAGGGCTACGTCTCGCTGCTCGGGCCGCGGTCGCGCACCGACACCGGGGACAGCGCCGGGATGGTCGCCGCCCGGGAGGCGTTCCTGGCCGCCGGGCACTACCGGCCCATCGCGGCCACGGTGTCGGCAGCCTGTCCCGCCGGTGCCCGGGTGCTGCTGGAGGTCGGCGCCGGCACCGGGTGGTACCTCGCGCGGGTGCTGGACGACCGACCCGACGCGGTGGGTATCGCGCTGGACGCGTCCGCCCGGGCGGCGCGCCGGGCCGCGGCGGCGTCACCGGCGATCGGGTCCGTGGTGGCCGACGCGTGGTCGCGGCTGCCGGTGCGCGACGGAGTGGTCGACGTCGCCCTCAGCGTCTTCGCGCCGCGGGACTCCGCCGAGCTGCGCCGGGTGCTGCGGCCGGACGGCCGGCTGGTCGTCGTCACGCCCGCGCCGGATCACCTGACCGAGCTGATCGCCCCGCTGGGGATGATCGGTGTCGACGACGACAAGGACGCCAAACTCGCCGCGTCCTTCGCCGGCCGGTTCACCGCCGACGGCACGACCGACGTCCGGGTGCCGATGCGGCTGGGCCGCGACGACCTGCGGCAGCTGGTCCTGATGGGGCCGTCCGCGCGGCACGTCGACCCGGCGGAGCTGGAGCGGCGGCTGGACGCGCTGCCGCCGGTGACGTCCGCGACGCTGGCCGTCACGGTCAGCCGCTGGCGGCCCGGGCCCTGACACACCGCCGCCCCCGGGGCGTACCCCGGGGGCGGCGGTGTGGACCGGTCAGCGGGACCGGCGGGCCAGCCGGTCGGCGTCCAGGATGATCACGCTCTTGCCCTCCAGGCGCAGCCCCCCGCGCCGGCCGAAGTCGGCCAGCGCCTTGTTCACCGTCTCGCGGGAGGCGCCGACCAGCTGGGCGAGCTCCTCCTGGGTGAGGTCGTGGGTGACGCGGGTGGTGTTGCCCTCCTGCGACCCGAACTGGCGGGCCAGCTGCAGCAGGGCCTTGGCCACCCGGCCGGGGACGTCGGTGAAGATGAGGTCGGCCAGCGAGTTGTTCGTCCGGCGCAGCCTGCGGGCCAGCACCCGGAGCAGCTGCTCGGCGATCTCCGGACGGAGCCGGATCCACTGCAGCATGGAGTTGCGCTCCATCGTCGCGAGCGTCACGTCGGTGACGGCGGTCGCGGACGAGGTGCGGGGACCCGGGTCGAACACACTGAGCTCGCCGAACATGTCGGAGGGGCCCATCACCGCGAGCAGGTTCTCCCGGCCGTCGGCGGAGTGCCGGCCCAGCTTCACCTTGCCGGAGAGGATGACGTAGAGCCGGTCGCCCAGCTCGCCTTCCGAGAAGATCGCGCTTCCGCGGGGGTACTCGACCGTCTCCAGCTGCGAACCCAACGCCATCGCGGCGTCCGGGTCCACGCCCTGAAAAATCCCGGCCTTCGCCAGCGTGTCTTCCACCAGTCCTCCTGCCGTGCCCCTGTGGCGCTGTGCGCCGGGTGCCCTATGACCTGAATCACCTCAGCAGAAGGCAGTCTAGGGGTCAACGCGCAGGTTGGTGCTACCCGGACCCGCCGGTGCGGAGGGCGCGGTCAGGCCCGCGGGGTGCCGCCGGACTTCGCGCGCCGGGAACGGCGGGGGCGACGGCGCAACCGGAACAGGTACAGCGCGCGTCCGATGCCCTCCTTGATGAAGGTGTTCACCTCGTCCGGGCGGGCCTGGTCCAGGAACTCCTCGACCTCGTTCTCGGTCACCGACACGTGCTTCAGCCGGGCCTCGACGCGCTCCATCAGCACGGCGAAGACCAACAGCAGCAGCGGGAAGAGCAGCACCAGGAAGACGGCCATAGTGCCTCCCATCCTGCCCCGGATGCGCCCGGGGCACACCGTCGCCACCCCGGTCCGCTCCGTCCCGGTGCGCTGTCGGACCCGTGTGACACAGTGGGGACGTGCCCGCCCCCGCCCCCGTCCCGGCCGCCCGGAGCCGGGCCCCGAAACCGCCGACGACCCCGCTGGCCCGGACGCGGCGGGCCCGCCGGATCAACGCGGAGCTGACCGTCGGCTACCCCGGGGCGCACTGCGAGCTCGACTTCACCACCCCGCTGGAGCTCGCGGTGGCGACCATCCTGTCCGCCCAGTGCACCGACGCCCGGGTCAACCAGGTGACGCCGGCGGTGTTCGCCCGCTACCCCGACGCCGCGGCCTACGCCGCCGCCGACCGCGCGGAGCTCGAGGCGCTGATCCTGCCCACGGGGTTCTTCCGCAACAAGGCCGCGTCGCTCATCGGTCTCGGCCAGGCGGTGCTGGAGCGGTTCGACGGGGAGTTGCCCGGCACGCTGGCCGAACTCGTGACCCTGCCCGGATTCGGGCGCAAGACCGCCAACGTGGTGCTCGGCAACGCCTTCGGAGTCCCCGGGATCACCGTGGACACCCACTTCGGCCGCCTGGTGCGGCGGTGGGGGCTCACCGAGGAGGACGACCCGGTCAAGGTCGAGCACGCCGTCGGCGCGATGATCCCACCCGCCGAGTGGACGATGTTCTCCCACCGGGTGATCTTCCACGGGCGCCGGGTGTGCGCGGCGAAGAAGCCGGCGTGCGGAGCGTGCTTCCTGGCACCGCTGTGCCCGTCGTACGGCACCGGCCCGACCGATCCCGAGGTCGCCGCGAAGCTCGTCACCGGACCGGAGCGCCCGCACCTGCTCGAGCTGGTCGGGCTGGGCGACGGGCCGGCCGCCCGGTGACGGTGCGGTCATGACGGCGGAGTCGTCCGACGTCGGCCCCCTGCCGATGCCGGACGCCGTACCGGGTGACCCACTGGACGCCCAGCTCGACACGGCCGCGATCCCGCTGGTCGGGGACGAGGACGTGCCCGGGTGGCTCCGGCCGATGATCCGGCGCAGCCTCGGCGGGCCCCTGCCCGGCATGCTGGACCGGGCCGCGCGGCTGCGGCAGGGCGGTAACCGGCAGTCCGCGGTGCTGATGCTGCTGTCCGACGGTGTCTCCGAGTCGTCCGGTCCGGACCTGCTGCTCACCCAGCGGGCCGCCACCCTGCGTACCCACGCCGGGCAGCCCGCCTTCCCCGGGGGAGCGCTGGACGTCGGTGAGGACGCGGTGGCGGCGGCGTTGCGGGAGGGCCACGAGGAGACCGGCCTGGACCCGGCGTCGGTGCAGCCGCTGGTGCTGATGCCGCGGCTGTACCTGCCCCGGTCGGAGTTCGTGGTGCAGCCGGTGCTGGCCTACTGGCACACCCCGGGGCCGGTGGCGCCGGTCGATCCGGCCGAGACCGCCCTGGTGGCCAGGGTGCCCATCGCCGAGCTCGCCGACCCGGCGAACCGGGTGTGGGGAGCGTGGGGCAGCTTCGTCGGGCCCGCGTTCGACGTCGCCGGGATGCTGGTCTGGGGTTTCACCGGGGCCATCGTCGACGCGTTGCTGGACCTCGGCGGCTGGACGGTGCCGTGGGAGTTCCCGCACACCCGCACCATCGACCTGAGCCGCCGATGACCCTCGTCGATCTCGTCCTGGTGCTGGTCGTCGTGGCCGGCGGGGTGGCCGGTTTTCGGCAGGGCTTCGTCGCGGCGGGCTGCTCGCTGCTCGGCGCCGTGGTCTGTGCGGTGGGTGCGCTGGCCCTCGCCCCGGTCGTCGTGCGCGACCTGGAGTCCGGGCTGGCCCGGACGGCGGCGTCGATGGGGGTGCTCGTCGTCGGGGTGCTGATCGGCGAATTCATCGGCGGCTGGGCCGGGCGGACGCTGTCCGAGCAGATCACCTGGACCCCCGCCCGCGCGCTGGACCGCACGGTCGGCATGGCGTTCCAGGCGGTCGCCGTGCTCGCGCTGGCCTGGATCGTGGCGCTGCCACTGGCGTCGGCGCCGCTGCCGTGGCTGAGTGCCGCGATCCGCAACTCGGCGATCCTCGGCGCCGTCGACCGGGCCGCCCCGCAGGGCGCCCAGGGCATCACCGACCAGCTGCGGCGGCTGCTCAATTCGACCGGCTTCCCGGACATCCTCGGCCCGCTCGGCGCCACCCCGGTGGTCGACGTGCCCGCCCCGGACGAGGCGCTGACCGCCGACCCGGCCGTCGCCGCGGTGGCCCCGTCGGTGCTCAAGATCCGCGCGGTGTCCCAGTCGTGCGGCCGCGGCTTCAGCGGCACCGGATTCGTCATCGGCCCGGAGCGGGTGCTCACGAACGCACACGTCGTCGGTGGCTCGTCGACGGTGGGCGTGGAGGTCGACGGGGAGCTGCTCGAGGCCACCGTCGTGGACTACGACTCCGACCAGGACACCGCGGTGCTGGCCGTGCCGGGGCTGGACCGACCGGCGTTGACCTTCGACGACCAGCCGGTCACCGCGCAGTCGGACGCCATCGTGCTCGGGTATCCGCTGGGCGGGCCGTTCACGGTCAGCCCGGGCCGGGTCCGCTCGGTCACCGACCTGACCGGCCCGGACATCTACCAGAGCACCACCGTGCAGCGGGAGGTGTACCTGCTGCGGGCGCTGGTGCGGCCGGGCAACTCCGGCGGTCCGGTGATCGACGCCGACGGCGAGGTGATCGGGGTGGTGTTCGGCGCGGCCATCGACGACCCGGAGACCGGCTTCGCGCTGACCGCGTCCGAGGTCGCGGGCACCGTCGCCGCCGGTCTGACCGACACCACCCCCGCCGACACCGGCGCCTGCGCGTTGGACTGACGTCAGTCCAGGCCCTGCAGGAAATCGGCCATCAATTCGGTGACCCGGGCCGGGGACTCCTCGGCCGCGTAGTGCCCGATACCGCTGATCACGTGCCGCAGGTAGCCGCCGGAGCAGTACTGGGCGGCCTCGGACAGCATGGCCAGCGGGATGACTCGGTCGCCTTCACCGCCGATGTGCAGCACCGGCGCGGTGACCGGATGCCGCAGCAACGCCTCCCGGTGCCGCAGCCCGTCGGCCCGCCAGGGGGAGCGGGCGATCCAGCGCAGGTGCTCCATCGCGGCGTGGCTGACCCCGGGAATGGTGACGGCGTCGCGCATCCGGCCGATGGCGTCCTCGTAGTCGGTGGAGGCGAGCCAGGCCCGGCCCGCACCCTGCCGGACGACGCGTTCCAGGCCCGCGCCCTGTCCGGCGGCGAGCCGCCGCTCGGGCCACCACGGCCAGCGGGCGCGCGACAGCAGCCGCCGGTAGCCGCCGGCGCGGCGGGGCCGCCGCATCCGGGCCAGAGACATCGGGTGGGCCGCGTTGATCGCGATCACCGCGCGGACCTGCTGGGCGCGCAGCGCGGCGGTGTTGAAGGCGGTGAGCCCGCCCATT
>JBQGEH010000804.1:0-3591 GCA_052039515.1 Nakamurella sp.
CGGAGTGGAGCGCGAGTGAGCGCGGACGCCGTTCCGAGCACCGCCCCCAGCGCCGCCGACGTCGCGATCGTCGCGGTCACCTACTCCCCGGGCGAGACTTTGCCCCCGTTCCTCGCCTCCGTCGCCGCCGCGACCACCGGGCCGACACCGCGCGTGGTGCTGGCCGACAACGGCTCCACCGACGGCAGCGTCGAGGCCGCCGCGACCACCGCCGACCCGGCGGTCACCGTCGTGCGCACCGGCGGCAACCTCGGCTTCGGCGGCGGTGCCAACGCCGGGGTCGCCGCGCTGCCCGCCGACGTCTCCTGGGTGGTGGTGTGCAACCCCGACCTCGAGTTCGCGCCGGGGGCCCTGGACGAGCTGCTGGCGGCGGTGGCCCGCTGGCCGCGGGCGGCGGCGTTCGGCCCGCAGATCCGCACCGTCGACGGCCGGCTCTACCCGTCGGCGCGGGAGCTGCCGAGCGTGGTCCGCGGCGCCGGGCACGCCGTCTTCGGCTGGTGGTGGCCGACCAACCCGTGGACGAAGGCGTACCGGCGGGATCACGAAGCGCCCACCGAACGTCCGGCGGGCTGGCTGTCCGGCGCCTGCCTGCTGCTCCGCCGGGAGGCGTTCGCGCAGATCGGAGGCTTCGACCCGGGCTACTTCATGTACTTCGAGGACGTCGACCTCGGGGAGCGGCTGGGCCGGGCCGGCTGGCAGAACGTCTACGTGCCGTCGGCCGTGGTCACCCACATCGGCGGGCACTCGACCAGCGCGCACGCCACCGCCATGACCGCCGCCCACCACGCCTCGGCCTACCGCTACCTGGCCGGCCGGTATCCGCGACGGATCCAGGCGCCGCTGCGGTGGGTGCTCAAGGCCGGCCTCACCGCCCGGCAGCTGCTGGCCCGCCGCGCTCCGGCGGTCGCCGAGGGCGCGGCCGTGCCGGACACCCCGACGGGCTGACCCCGGTCAGGCGGTGTCGCGCATCCGCGGCGGTGGGACCACGCCCCGCGCGGCCCGGCCGAGTTCGCGGTCGAGTGGCTCGCCGGCTCCCGGCTCGCACGCCTCGATGACCGCGCGCGGGATGGTCACCGTGTTCCGGTCGTCCATCGGCGATCCGACGTGGCCGGGGAGGGCGAACTCGGGGTGCTGGCGCCAGAGGGCGGCGAGGATCTCGTCGGCGTGCCGGAGTGCATCCATGTCATCCATCCGTCGGCGGGCCGGACGTACCCGGGTGCAGGTCACCCGCCGCTCGCAGCAACGGTAGGGGACCGTCCCCGCCGTCCGGTGCATCACACGCCGGGGTCCCCGGGCGCCGCCCGAACGGGTCGGTCGACCGGGAGCGGCGCGGACCACACCTGTCGGGGCGGTCACCGACCCGGTATCGACGACCACGTCCGGTAAGGTCCGAGGGCCGGTCCGGGTCGCCCGACCGGGTGCGCGGTCGCCGGTCGGCCCCTCCGCGGCGGCGACCGCCGCGGGTCACCGGAGCGCCGCCGCCCGGCCCGCCGCTGCTCGGCACCGCACCACGCACCGCCCGCACCACCGCTCCCGCACCCCTCGACAGGACGGACCACGCATGAAGGGCATCGTGCTCGCCGGCGGCGCCGGAACCCGGCTCCACCCGGTGACCCGCGCCGTCTCCAAACAGCTGCTCCCGGTGTTCGACAAGCCGATGATCTACTACCCGCTGTCGGTGCTGATGCTGGCCGGGATCCGGGACATCCTGGTCATCACCACCCCCGAGGACAACGCCGGCTTCCGCCGCCTCCTCGGCGACGGCCACGAGTGGGGCCTCAACCTGACCTACGCCGAGCAGCCGCGGCCGGAGGGCCTCGCCCAGGCCTTCCACATCGGCGCGGATCACATCGGCGACGACTCGGTCGCGCTCGTCCTGGGTGACAACATCTTCTACGGGCAGAACTTCGCCCACCGGCTGGTCGAGGCGGCCACCGACATCGACGGTTGCGTCCTGTTCGGGTACCCGGTGCGCGACCCCGAGCGGTACGGGGTGGGAGAGAAGGACGCCGACGGGCGGCTGATCTCCATCGAGGAGAAGCCGGCGAAGCCGAAGTCCAACCTGGCCATCACCGGTCTGTACCTGTACGACAACAAGGTGGTCGAGTACGCCCGCGACCTGACGCCGTCGCCGCGCGGCGAGCTGGAGATAACCGACCTGAACAAAAACTACATGAACGCCGGGGCGGCGTCGCTCGTCGACCGCGGCCGCGGGTTCGCCAGGCTGGACACCGGCACCCACGACTCGCTGCTGGAGGCGGGCGAGTTCGTGAAGGTGCTCGAACACCGGCAGGGCATCCGCATCTCGTGTCTGGAGGAGATCGCTTTGCGCAAGGGATTCATCGACGCCCAGGCCTGCTACGCCCTGGGGTCCTCGCTCGGCAAGTCGCCGTACGGCCAGTACGTCATGCAGGTGGCGCTGGCCGCCGGGGCGACCGCGTGAGCGCCCCGAAGAAGGACGTCGACGCGGTCGTGCTGGTCGGCGGTAAGGGCACCCGGCTGCGGCCGCTGACCCTGTCGGCGCCCAAGCCCATGCTGCCGACCGCGGGGGTGCCGTTCCTGGAGCACCTGCTGTCGCGCATCCGGCAGGCCGGCATCGAGCACGTCGTCCTGGGCACCTCGTACAAGGCCGAGGTGTTCAACGAGTACTTCGGCGACGGCTCGGCGTTCGGGCTCGACATCGAGTACGTCGTGGAGACCGAGCCGCTCGGTACCGGCGGCGGCATCCGCAACGTGGCCGACAAGCTGCGGCACGACACCCAGGTGGTGTTCAACGGTGACGTGCTGTCCGGCATGGACCTCAACGCGCTGATGGACACCCACTTCGAGCGGCAGGCCGACGTCACCCTGCACCTGATGCAGGTCGCCGACCCGCGCGCCTTCGGCTGCGTCCCGACCGACGCCGACGGCTGGGTCACCGACTTCCTCGAGAAGACGGAGAACCCGCCGACCAACCAGATCAACGCCGGCTGCTACGTGTTCAAGCGCTCGGTGCTCGAGGCCATCCCGGCCGACCGGGCCGTGTCTGTCGAGCGGGAGACGTTTCCCGGCCTGCTCGCCGCCGGCGCCAAGGTCGCCGGGTACGTCGACAGCTCCTACTGGCTGGATCTCGGGACGCCCGCGGCGTTCGTGCAGGGCAGCGCCGATCTGGTCCGGGGCATCGCGCCGACCTGGGCGCTGGGCGTCGCCCCGGCCGACCACCTCGTGCTCGACGGGGCCACCGTCGACACCGCCGCGACGCTGGCCGGCGGCACCACCATCGGTGCCGGCGCCTCGGTCGGCACGGGGTCGCGGGTGGACAGCGCGGTGGTCTTCGACGGCGCCCGCATCGGCGAGAACGTGCACATCGAGCGCTGCATCATCGGCCGGGACGCCGTCATCGGCGACGGCTCGGTGCTGGCCGACGCGGTGATCGGCGACCGCGCGGTCATCGGCGCGCGGTGCGAGCTCATCCAGGGTGTGCGGGTGTGGCCGGACGTCGAGCTGCCCGCCGCCGGGGTGCGGTTCTCCGCCGACGCCTGACCCCGGACCGGCGCGTACCGAGGCGCCGGCGCCCCACGCCGCACCTCCGCAGAAGCCGAACGAGTACGA
>JBQGEH010000805.1:0-6564 GCA_052039515.1 Nakamurella sp.
AGCCCTTCGTCGAGGCCGCACCCCGGCTGCGGCACGCCGACGATGAGGTGCACCGGGTGACCGGCGAGGTCGCGGCGATCCCCCGCGGCGACGTCGTCGGTGCGGTCGCGTCCGCCGCCGACGACCTGGCCGGGAAGCTCGACACGGTGGGCCGGGTCACCGCGACGGCGGCGACCACGGCCGAGCTGCTCCCGCCGATGCTCGGCGCCGACGGCCCGCGCCGCTACCTGGTGCTGTTCCAGAACCTGGCCGAGTCCCGCTCCACCGGCGGCATGTTCGGTTCGTACGCGGTGATGACGGTGGACGACGGGCGCATCACCGTCGGCGGGCAGGGCGCCACCCAGCGGACCATCGACCGCTTCGACGCCCCGGTCGCGGCGATCAGCGACGACGAACGGCAGATGTACGGCGAGAACATCGCCACCATCTCGATGGACGTCAACTTCACCCCGGACTTCCCGCGCGCGGCCGAGCTGTTCAGCGTCATGTACGCCGACCGCATCGACCCGACCCCGCTGGACGGGGCGTTCGCCGTGGACCCGGTCGCGCTCGGCCGGATCCTGGAGGGTTACGGGCCGGTGGACCTGGACGGCACCACGGTGGCCCCGGCCGACCTGGCCGCCTTCCTGCTGTCCGACATCTACACGAAGTTCCCCGACGACAAGGACAAGAGCCAGCGCGACGCCTACACCGCCGCCGCCACCGGCCAGGCGCTGAACGCGCTGATGTCCCCGCCGGCCGATCCGGGGAAGGCGCTGGCCGGGATCCGCCGGTCGGTCGCCGAACACCGGCTGCTGCTGTGGAGCACCCACCCCGACGAGCAGCGGGCGCTGGTCGACGCCGGGCTGACCGGTGAACTGCCGGTCACCGACGCGGCCGACGCACCGACCTTCGGGGTGTTCCTCGCCGACCGGACCTACCTCGGCTCGAAGCTGTCGTACTACCTCACCGGACGGGCGAGCGTCACCGCCGGGGCCTGCGCCACCGACGGCAGCCGCGACGCCACCGTCACGATGGCGCTCACCTTCGACGGGCCGACCTCCGGGTTGCCCGAGCAGGTGTCGGGCACCGGCCCGAAGGCGTACACGCTGACCGACGAGTTCCGGGTCTACGCCCCGACCGGCGGCACGCTGACCGGCGCCGAGGTCGACGGAGTGCCGGTCGAGCTGACCCGGGGCACCGACTTCGGCCGCGACGCCGGCCGCTTCCAGACCGACTTCGCGCCGCAGTCCACCGCCACCGTCACCCTGCACTTCCGGCTGCCCGCCGTGACCGGTTCCGGCACGGTGCAGCCGACCCTGCGGATCCCGCCCGCGGTGAAGAACTGGCCGATCGACGCGGCGGCGTTCAGCCCCTGCCGCTGACCGACCGGGGCGGGGTCAGCCGTTGCGCCAGCGGGCGTCCTCGGACTCCAGCCGGGCCTCCCGCTCGTGCACGGTCTCCAGCGCGTTCGCGGCCGACGCCTGGTCGGGGAACGGCCCCAACCGGTCCTTGGCCTTGCACACGCCCTCCGGCTCCACCGTCTTGTGCTTCAGGCAGTAGAACCACTGGGTGTTCTGTCCGATCTCGTCAGGCATGGGTCCAGCCTGCCACGATCAGTCCGCGACGGCGCGACCGGCCAGCCGCACGGTGTAGGTGTGCGTCGCCGGGTCGGCCGCCTCCAGCACCACCCGCACCTGCTGGCCCTCCTCGACCCCGTCGGCGGCGCAGGTGGCCCGCACCGGCGGGTCGTCGAGCACCAGCCGGGCCCGGTCCTTCTCCCGGTCGACCTGCAGCACCGTGGCGGTGAACTCCTCGCCCTCCCGGCCGGCCAGCAGGAACGCCCCGACGGCGCCGATGCAGGCCTTCTCCAACGCGCTCGCCCGCTGCGCGGACGCGTTCATCACCCCGGGCAGCTCCCCCAGCCGGTCGCGGGCCCAGTCGGGTACCGGGGTGCCGGCGTGCAGGGCCAGGCAGATCTCGGTGCCGAAGCGGTCGACCAACCGCCGCAGCGGCGCGGTGACGTGCGCGTACGGCGCCCCGATGCCCGCGTGCCCGGTGCGCTCCGGGGTCGGGTGGTCGGCCGAGTCCCGGTCGAACGGGTGGTAGTCCGCACCCCGCAGCAGCTTCACCGCGTACTCCAGGAACGCCGCCTGCCGCGGTTCGGCGGGATCGAGCTGGGCGACGACGTCACCGGGTGCGACCCCGTCCGGCCACGGGATGCCCAGCGCGGCGGTGGCCCGGCGCAGCTCCGCGACCTGCCGGTCCGACGGGTCGGGCAGCGTCCGCAGGATGCCGACGCCGCCGTCGAGCATGATCCGGGCCGCGCACATCCCGGTGAGCAGGCTGATCTCGGCGTTCCAGGCCTCCACGTCGGTGAGCGCCCGCAGCTCGAGGTTCCAGCCTCGCCTCCGTCCGGTACCGCCGGTGGCGACCACCTCGACGTCGGGCAGGTCCAGCGTCAGGGCGTGCCGCTGCCGGGCCAGCGCCTGGCGCAGTTTGCCGACGTCGGGCAGCAGCGCGATCGACGGGTGCAGTGACCCGGCGGTGACGTCGGCCTGCGCCCCCGGGTAGTCCAGCCGGGCCGTCGAGCGGACCCAGGCCCGTTCCAGCCCGACCGCGGTCACCTCGCCGGACGCGTCCAGCGCGATCGTCCACAGCACCGCCGGCCGGCGCTGGTCCGGGAGCAGACTGGCCGCCCCCTCGGACAGCGCACGCGGGTGCAGCGGGGTGGACAGGTCGGGGCTGTACAGCGTCTGCCCGCGCCGCCAGGACTCCGCGTCCACCGGGCTGCCGGGCCGGACCCACGCCGCCACGTCGGCGATCGCGTAGTGCACCAGGTACCCGAGGCCGTCGTCGGCCCGGGCCAGGTGCACGGCCTGGTCCAGGTCCATCGAACCGGGCGGGTCCAGGGTGACCAGCGGCAGGTCGGTGCGGTCCGGACGGTCCGGCGCCACCCACGGGCCGGCGGCGACCGCCGCATCCGCGTCGGCCAGCACCGCGGTAGGGAAGTCGGTGGGCACCTGCTGTTCGGCCCGGATCGCGGCGAAGTCGATCGGCGCGGCGGCCGTGTAGATCCTCCGTTGGCTCACCGTTGCGAGGCTAGCCGTGGGGTGGGACCGTCGGGACGGCACCGTGGGGCGAGCCGCGCCCGGTGCGCCGGACGGCAGGATGGGCAAAGAGGCATCCGCCGGGCCACCGCCGGCACGGACACCCGGACGGGAGAGGACGCGACGATGGCTGGGCAGAACGCAGACGACGAGGACCTGAAGCGGCAGCAGCCGGGCGGCGCGCTGAACCCCAAGCTGCTGGTCGGGATCGGGGCCGTGCTGATCGTCGCGGCGATCATCATCCTGATCATCGTGCTGACCAAGACCTGACGGTCACCGCACGAGGTCGAGCTCCACGTCCAACGCCGCCAGCCGGCGGTCGAGGTCGGTGAGCGGGCGCCACCGCAGCACCACGGCGGTCAGCGGGACGACGGACAGCGCCGCGAGCGCGGCGATCAGGCTGGACACGACCGCAGTCCACCGCTGTCCCGTGTCCGCGCACGACGGCTCCGGCGAACTCCGCGGGGACGGCGGATGAACAGTCGGCCATCGGGGTGCGGGGGACGAGTCGGCCTGTAAGCCGGGTTCTGTTCCCGGGCGCCTCGCGACGTCCCGTTCGGCAGCCATCCATCTGGGCGCACCGTCACCGGCGCGCTCGTGCGGTCCACCCGCAGGCTCGGGCGGGCCGCCCTCGAACACCTGCGCACCGGCCGTTCCCGACCGGCTCTCGACCTTGCTCCGGGTGGGGTTTACCGAGCCGCGCCGGTCACCCGGCGCGCTGGTGGTCTCTTACACCACCGTTTCACCCTTACCGGCGCGGCGCTCGCGCACCGACCGGCGGTCTGTTCTCTGTGGCACTGTCCCGCGGGTCGCCCCGGGTTGCCGTTGACAACCACCCTGCCCTGTGGAGCCCGGACTTTCCTCGACACCGCACGCGGTGCCGCGGCTGCCCGGCCGACTCGTCCGCGCGGAACACTACCCGAGCGGGTGTGCGGTCAGGAGCGGACGAGGATGGCGCCGCACTCGGGGCAGCGCACGACGGCGTCGATCGGGGCCGCCTTCAGTTCGGCCAGGGCGATGCGGTCGATCTCGATGCGGCAAGCCCCGCAGCGGCCGCCGACCAGCTCCCCCGCCGCCACCCGGCCCTGGCCGCGGATGCGGTCGTACAGCGCGAGGACGTCGTCGGGGAACTTCGGGACGAGGCCGGCCCGGGTCTGCCGTTCGGCGGTCAGCGCCGCGTCGATCTCGACGAAGGCGGCGTCGCGCTCCGCCGTCGCCGCGGCCACCTCGGCCTCGATGCCGGCCAGCTCCCGCCGCGCGGTCTCCAGCACCGCCTCGGCGTTCTCCCGCTGCTCCATCAGCTCCAGTTCGGCGTCCTCCAGGGTCGCCTGACGGCGCCGCAACGACTCGATCTCGTGCTGCAGGTTCTCCAGTTCCTTCGCACTCGCCGACCCGGACGCCGACCGTTCGGCGTCGCGCCGGGCCCGCGCCTTCACCTGTTCGACCTCGGCGTCGAGCTTGTCGGTGGACCGCTTCAGGTCGCCGACCTCGGTCTCGGCGGCGACCACGGCACGGCGGGCGACCGCGGCCCGCGCCTCACCGTCGGCGATCGTGGCCAGCGCCGGCAGGTGCGAGCGGCGGTGTTCGGCGGCGCTGATCGTCCGGTCGGTCGCCGCGAGGTCCAGCAGCGTGCGCTGGACGAACGGATCGAGCTTGAGGGCCACGAAATCTCCTGTACACCGTCGTGCGGGACGCCGGAGGGTCCCGTCTGATCGTGCCGGTCAACCTATCCTGCGGGCGTCCCCGCCGTCGGTGCGCACCGTCCACGGATCGGTGCGACGCTGCGACACCACGGTGTCCACTCCGAGCTCCCGCCGCAGCAGGTCGGCGGCCACCGCCAGCCACGGCCACTCGCCGGCCCAGTGCGCGACGTCGACCAGCACCGGCCGCTCGCCGGGGCCGGCGAGATGCTCCTGGGCGGTGTGATGCCCCAGGTCGGAGGTGACGAAGGCGTCCACCCCCGCGGCGGTGACCACACCCAGCAGCGACCCGCCGGACCCGCCGCACACCGCGACCCGGCGGATCTCCCGGTCCGGGTCCCCGGACAGTCGGGCGCCGGTCGCGGTGGCCGGCAGGGCGGCCGCGACCGCCACGGTGAACGCGGCCGCCGACAGCGGCTCCGGCAGGGTGCCGATCCGGCCGAGGCCGACGGTGGGATCGGCCGGCGACGGATCGACCGGCCGGGTGCCGGTCAGTCCGAGCACCGCGGCCAGCGCGTCGTTGACCCCGCCGGTGGCCCGGTCGGCGTTGGTGTGCGCGGCGAGGTGGGCGGTGCCGCCCCGGATCAGCCGGTGCAGCAGTGCCCCCTTCGGGGTGTCCGCGGCGATCGACTGCACCGGCCGGAACAGCAGCGGGTGGTGGGTCAGCAGCAGGTCCGCCCCGACCTCGGCCGCCTCGTCCACGGTCACCGGGTCGACGTCCACCGCGAGCAGCACCGTGCGGACCGGTTGACCGGGGTCGCCGCAGGTCAGGCCGATGCCGGTGTCCCAGTCCTCGGCCAGCGCGGGCGGGTAGGCGGCGTCGAGGACGGCACGGACGTCGGCCAGGGTCACGGTGCGGGGCTCGGGCATCGGATCAGTGTGGCAGCGCCGGGACGGGGTCACGGTCGTCGGCGCCCGCGCCGGGGTCGGCCACAATGGTGGGGTGCGAGACGATCGGTTCCACGTCAGCGTGGTCTGCACCGGCAACATCTGCCGGTCCCCGATGGCGGCCATCGTGCTCCGGCACGCCATCGCCGAGGCGGGTCTGGCCGACCGGGTGCGGGTGACCAGCGCGGGCACCGGACCGTGGCACGTCGGTGGCCCGGCGCACGCCGCCACCCGGCGGGTGCTCGAGGAGGCCGGCTTCGACACCGAGCACATCGCGCACCAGATGACCGCGGCGGAGATGCCGACCGTGGATCTGCTGCTCGCCGCCGACCGGACCCACCTGGCCGCGTTGTCCGCCCTGGACCAGCCGGCGGGGCGGGGCCGGCACCGATCGTCGGTGGCGGTGGCCCCGGACCGCATCCTGCTGTTCCGCAGCTTCGACCCGGACGCCGACGACCACGAGATCCCCGATCCCTACGGCGGTCCGCCGGAGGAGTTCGCGCAGGTGATGACCATGGTGCGGGCCGCCGTTCCGGGCGTCGTCGCCGAAATCCGCCGGCGGCTCGGATGACGGTGACCGCGCCGTCGGCGCAGCCGTCCGCCCCCACCCCGCGCCGGGGTGGCCTGCGGGCCATCCTGACCCCGGGGTGGCTCGCCGTCAACGCGCTGGCCATGGCCTTCGCGGGCGCCGGCTGGTTCGTGCTCGCGCCGTGGCAGTACCACCGGCACGAGGAGCGCTCGGCGCTCAACGACCAGATCGAGCGCGCCCTTGCCGCCCCGGCGGTACCGGTCGACGTCCTGTTGACGCCCGGTGCCGAGCCGCCCCCGGACACCGAGTACCGGCTGGTCACCGCGACCGGCCGGTACGTTCCCGACGAGCAGGTCTA
>JBQGEH010000806.1:0-2910 GCA_052039515.1 Nakamurella sp.
GTCCAGTTCAGGTTGACCCGCATGACGCCCTGGCTCTGGCCGCGCTTGGTCAGGCTGATCGTCGGCGCCGACTTGGTCAGGGTGATCTTGCTCAGCGACACCGGCGGTCCGGCCGGGGCGGGCGGCGGGGCCGCCGGAGCAGCCGGAGCGGGGGGCGCCGCGGCCGCCGGGGCCGGTGGAGCGGCCGGTGCGGGAGGTGCTAGTGGCGGGGTCGCGCCGCGTCCCGGCCGGGTGTAGTCGATCCGCCCACCCGCCGGCGCCGCGGGCGGCGGTGCGGACGGTGCGGGCGGTGTGGACGGTGCCGGGTCGGGCGTCGCAGGCCGCTTCGGGGGCCGGGTGTAGTCGATGGCCATGGAGGCCCTTCCTTCCGGGCGGACCCCGCAGGACCCGCGGGCGAGGCGCCGGGCGGCGCCGGATCAGTGGGCGACGGGCTGCAGCGGCGCGTCGTCCCCCTCGCGGGCGAGCCGCTTGTTGCGGGCGATGCTGGACAGGAACGCCGCGCCGATGAAGGCGACGCCGAGCAGGCCGGTGATGATTTCGTTGATGTGCACGCCGATGGACACGAACAGGATGGTCGCGAGCGCACCGATGGCCCAGTGCGCGCCGTGCTCGAGGTACACGTACTCCTGCAAAGTGCCCTTGCGGACGAAGAAGATCGTCAGCGACCGGACGTACATGGCCCCGATGAAGCCCAGACCCAGCGCGATGATGATCGGGTCCGAGGTGATCGCGAACGCACCGATGACGCCGTCGAAGGAGAACGACGCGTCCAGCACCTCGAGGTAGAGGAACAGGAAGAACGCGGCCTTGCCGGTCGCCTTGACGATCTTGTTCTGGCCGCGGGCGGGCTTGGCGGCCGCACCGGCCGGGTCGGCGACCGGGGAGTCGCCGGTCTCGTCCTCCGGCTCGACCTCCTCGGGCACGTGGAACAGCTCGCCGAGGCCGTTGACGGCGAGGTAGGTGATGAGGCCGAGCATCCCGGACAGCAGCACCACTCCCGGGTCCTCGGCGAGGAACTCCGCCGACAGCACCAGCACGAGGACGGCGACGATGACGGACAGCTGGTCGAGCTTGCCGATGCGGGCCAGCGGCGCCTCCAGCCAGGTGAGCCACTTGATGTCGCGGTCCTCGAAGATGTAGTCGAGGAACAGCATCAGCAGGAACATCCCGCCGAACGCCGCGATCTGCGGGTGGGCGGCGGTCAGCAGGGCCGCGTAACTCGTCGGGTCCTCGACCGGACGCTGCTCCATCGCGAGGCGGATCGCTTCGATGGGTCCGAGGTTCGCGGTGATGCCCACGATGAGCAGCGGGAAGACCAGGCGCATGCCGAAGACGGCGATGATGATGCCGATGGTGAGGAAGATCTTCTGCCAGAACTCACTCATCCGCTGCAGGATCGTCGCGTTCACCACCGCGTTGTCGAACGACAGCGACACCTCGAGGATGCCCAGGATCACGCACAGGAACAGCGCGGTCCACCCGCCGTAGAGCACGGCGACCACCAGCGACACGACCGTGACCCCGTAGGACCAGCCGAAGATCTTCAACACCTCAGGTAACGCCTTTCACGCAGGAACAGACCGGCCGGGTGGGCGCCGGCGGTGGGCCGGCGTCGCACGCCGCCCCGGTGGTGCGGTGCTACAGGTTGACGCCGAAGTCGCGGGCGATGCCGGACAGGCCGGAGGCGTACCCCTGTCCGGTGGCGCGGAACTTCCACTCGGCGCCGTTGCGGTACAGCTCGCCGAAGACCATGGCGGTCTCCGTGGAGGCGTCCTCGGTGAGGTCGTAGCGGGCGAGCTCGGTGCCGTTGGCCTGGTCGACCACGCGGATGAAGGCGTTGCGGACCTGTCCGAAGCTCTGGCCGCGCGTGTCGGCGTCGTAGATCGACACGGGGAAGACGATGGACGCGACGTTCGCGGGGACCGCGGCAAGGTCGACCTTGATGACCTCGTCGTCGCCCTCGCCCTTGCCGGTCAGGTTGTCACCGATGTGCTCGATCGAGCCGTCGGGCGAGCGCAGGTTGTTGAAGTACACGAAGTGGCCGTCGGACGCGATCTTCCCGGCGCCGTCCAGCGCCAGGGCGCTCGCGTCGAGGTCGAAGTCGACGCCGGTCGTGGTGCGGACGTCCCAGCCCAGTCCCACGGAGACCGCGGTGAGCTGGGGCGCCTGCTTGGTCAGCGAGATGTTGCCGCCCTTGGTCAGGCTGACGCCCATGTGGTGTCCCTCCGCCGCGTCCGGCGCCACCGGACGGTGCGCCGAGGCAGAACTTTAACCGGTGTTGACCCCGGCGGGACCGGTGTGTGGGCAGGTCCGTCGACGACCCGCCGCCCGGCGTGACGCCGCCCGGACCGGGACCCGCCGGAGCCGGCCGCGGGCGCCGCCTCGGTAGGCTGACCGGTGATGGCAGGTCGATGGTTCGGGCGCATCCGCAGGAATCCGCAGCAGGAGGCGGCCGCCACTGCGGCCCGCGACGGTGCGGTGGCCGCGTTCCTCGACCTGGACACCCGGCAGCGCTTCGTCGACGAGGCCGTCCGCGCGGTACGCGAGCTCGATCCCCGGTCGACCCTGGCCCGCGCCTGGGAGCGGGTCGAGCAGGACTGTTTCGCCGCGTCCGCGGAGTACGTCGCGGTCAGCGAGCGGTACGACCTGGACGCCGCCACGGTGCCGGTCGGTGGTGCGCCGGTGGACCTGTTCGGTGCCGCCACCGCCTACCGGGGCGTGCACACCACCCTCGCCGACGCGGCCACCGCGGTCGACACCTTCTACCGACGGCACCGCAGCGAACTCGACCAGGCGAGGTCGGCGCTGGCCGCCACCCCCCGGATCGCCGAGGACGCCGCCGTCGCGGCGACCGCGGCCCGGCGCCGGCTGGAGCAGGACACCGCGGTGGCCGGTTACCGCTCGGTGCAG
>JBQGEH010000807.1:0-8252 GCA_052039515.1 Nakamurella sp.
TGGTCGGGGTGAGCACCCGGGCCTGCGGCTCGACCCCGACCAGCGCGCCGTACTCCCCCAGCAGCCGACCACCGAAGGCGTGGTAGGTGGACACCACGGGCTCGTTGTCGACCCGCTCGGGCAGTTGCGAGAGCCGTTGCCGGATGCGGTGCAGCAGCTGCGCCGCGGCCTTGCGGGTGAAGGTGAGGCCGAGCACGTGCTCGGGCGCGACCAGCCCGTTGGCGATCAGGTACACCACCCGGGCGGCCATCGTCTCGGTCTTGCCCGACCCGGCGCCGGCGACCACCAGCAGCGGGGCGAGCGGCGCCTCGATGACCGCGATCTGCTCGGGGGTCGGCGGGTGCGGCTGACCGAGCGCCCTCGACAGCTCGACGGCGGTCCAGCGGAGGCTCACCGGAGCACCTGCCGGCCGTCGGGTTGCAGCGGGCAGCTGGTACGCACGGAACAGATGTCGCAGTAGCTGTTCTCCGTGGCGGTCTGTGCGGAGGCCGCGGTCCGGGCGGCAGCGGTGCGGATGGTGCCGATCCAGACCGCGCGCCGCGGCGCGTCCAACGCCGACTGGTCGCGCTCCGCGGCGTCCTTCTTCAGGTAGACGAGCTGCCCGCCGCCGGCCGGCGGGTGCGCAGGGCTCTCCTCGATGGCGATCTGGTACGCCGCCAGCTGCGGGTTCTCCTGCGCGTCGGCCTTGGATTTCGGGGTGGCGGTGGTCTTGAAGTCGACGACCACCGCGCGGCCCGCCTCGTCGTGGCTCAGCCAGTCCAACCGGCCGGTCAGCACGACGGACCGGTGCGCATCCTGCTCGGACAGACCAGCGGGCAGCACTCCGTCCGGGAGATCCGCGGCGGACGTGACCGGCACCGGGGCGTCGATGCGCAGCTCGGTGCCCGCGACCGTCCACGGGGGGTGGTGGGCGTGGAACCAGGACCGCGCGGCTGCCGTCATCCGCAGGATCAGGCGGCGCTGGCGGGCGAGTTGCCAGGGCGTCAGTGTGCCGGAGCGGGCGAGCCAGTCGTCCAGTTCGGCCACCAGATCGTCCTGCGGGACGCCGAGCGCGACGCCGTGCGCGAGCGCATGGGCGACGCTGCCCTCCACCTGGTTCTCGGTCGGCGCCGCCCGGCCGCCGGCCCGCTCGAGCACCGCGCGCAGCGAGCAGCGGAGGACGTTCTCGACGGTGGACGGCGAGATCGACACGGTCTCCCCGGCCGGGACCGGGTCCGCCGCCGTGGAGCGTCGCAGCAGGCCCCACCAGTCGTCCGGATCCGCCCCCCGGAAACCTTCGGCGGCCAGCGTCGCCAGATGCGCGGCGGCCCGCTGACGACGGTCCTCGGATGCCGTGGGGTCGGCCACCGCCCGCCGCAGATCGGCGACCAGCTCGGCGACGTTGAGTCCCCGCTGCCGGTGTCCGTCGACGCTGCGGGGCAGACCGGTGGGCAGGTCGGCCGAACCCCACAGCTCGACGAGGAATCGGGACGGCTGTGTGTCGGCATCCACGACCGCGGTGACGACCAGCTGTCGGCGGGCGCGAGTGGTGGCCACGTAGAACAGCCGCCGCTCGTCCGACAGCCGGGACGCCGAGCGCGAGGTACCGGCCGGCAGTCCCGCCGCCGCGTCCAGCAGGTCGTCGGTGCCGAGCAGGTCACCCCGGGTGCCGACGTTCGGCCAGGTGCCCTCCTGGACTCCCGCGACGGCGACGACGTCCCACTCCAGCCCTTTGGCCGCATGGGCGGACAGCAGGCTGACCGCGTCGGTGGTCGGTCGTCGCGGGTCGACGGCCTCGTCCTCGACGGTGCGTCCGATCACGGCGTCGAGGAAGTCGGGCACTCCGGCGCCCGGCACCAGGGCGTTGCGGTCGGCGGCGGCGTCGAAGAGCTGGAGCACCGCGTCCAGGGTCGCGTCGGCGCGTTGTCCGGCCGGCCCACCCCGCCCGGAGGCGGCCACCAAACCAGCCTCCAGACCGGTCATCCGCCAGAGCCGCCAGAGCAGATCCTCGGCGACGACATCGTCGGCGCGATCGCGCACGGCCGCGACGAGATCGCGGACGGCCCGGATCCGTGGGACGAGGTCGGCGGGCAGTCCGTCCGGCACCGGCGCCCCGGCCAGGATCCCCGCCAGCACGTCCATCGACGACCCCTGCGTCGGGCGCGCCAGCCGCAGCGACCGCCGCAACCGCCGCATGGCCAGGGCGTCCAGTCCGCCCAGCGGGGAGGCGAGCAGTTCGGCGGCGCGGTCGGCGGTCAGCCGTGACAGGTCCACGCCGCAGGCGAGCACCGACACGAGAGCGGCGACGACGCGGTCCTCGGTCATCGGCAGCGACCGGGACGGGGGCTGCAGGGGCACCCCGGCCACCGCGAAGGCCCGGCGCATGGCGGGCAGCGCGGCGGCGGGTGAGCGCACCAGCACCGCCATCGAGGACCAGCGGACCCCGTCGAGGAGGGGGGCGCGGCGCAGTTGGTCGGCGACGAACAACGCCTCGGTCCCGGCGCTGGGCAGCACACGCACCTGGACCCGCCCGGCCGCCGTCGCCCCGTCGGTCTGCGTGAGCCGGCGGTGATCGCGCGGTCCCGGTAGCAGCTCGGCGACCCGACGGGTGGCGACGGTGACGGCGGCTCCCATACGCCGCCCCACGGTCAGCGCGACGGTGCCGTCCACCGTCACGTCCTGCAGTGCGGTCGGGTCGGAACCGCGGAAACCGTAGATGGACTGGTCGGGGTCGCCGCACACCACCAACTCGTCGGCGCCGGCGGCGAGCGTCTCGATCAGGGCAGCCTGAGCGGGGTCGACGTCCTGATACTCGTCGACGAAGATGCGCCGGATGCGTGACTGTTCCGCAGCCAGCGTCCGGTCGACGCGGAGCAACCCCAGCGCGACCCCCATCAGCTCCGCCTGATCCAGCGGCTGGCCCTGCCGGGTGGTCCCGGCCTGCAGGTCCAGCACACGGGAGTACTCGGCACCGAAACTGCCCAGCGCCACCCACTCCGGACGGTGCAGCCGGCGGCCGAGCGCCCGGAGGTCGGCCGGGCCGAGTCCCCGTTCGGTGGTTCTGGCCAGCAGGTCGCGGACCGACGCCGCGAAACCCCGCAGGGTCAGGGCACGGTGCAGGAACTCGGGCCAGGGCCCCCCGCCGTCCTGATGATGGCCGGCCAGCAACTCGCGGATGACCTGGTCCGACTCGGCGGCCGAGATCAGCCGGGGCGGTGGTTCGCCCCGGCGGGCGGCCTCGGCGCGGACGAGGGAGAAGGCGTAGGAGTGCAGGGTGCGCACCAGCGGCACCCGGGTGGTCAGGCGGAGCCGCGCGAGGATGCGCCCCGACAGCTCGGTGGCGGCCCGCCGGGAGTAGGTCAGCACCAGGATCTGCTCGGGCGGGACCCCGCGGTCGGTGATCCGCTGCGCCACCGCTTCCACCAGGGTCGCGGTCTTCCCGGTGCCCGGCCCGGCGAGCACACGGAGTCTGCGGACCTGACTGTCGACCACGGCCTGTTGCTCGGGTGACATGGGACCGGGCACCGACGCGCTGACGCGCCGCACCAGCCGAGGTGCGGGCGTCGGAACCGGCGCGATGGCGACCATGACACCGATCAGATCACGGGCCACCGACAGACCCGCCGACCCGCCGCCGGGCAGGGCCGCGGCGGCGGTCGTCCGGGGACCGTCATCAGGGAGGATGCCACGGTGGACACCGATCTCGCCGACCGCATCCTGGCCGCGGTGGCCGCCATCCCGGCCGGCCGGGTCGCCACCTACGGGGACGTGGCTGCCGAGGCGGGTGGCAATTCGGCGCGCTTCGCCGGATGGGTCCTGTCCAACCTCGCCGACGACGACCTCCCATGGCACCGGGTGCTCCCCCGGCACGGCCGGCCCGTCCCGCATCTCGCCGAGCGACAACTCGCCCGGTTGGCGGCCGAAGGCGTGACCGCCGAGGACGGGCGGGTGTCGATGCGCCGGTTCCGGATCGGCGCGCCCACGGCTCCGCCCGCTCCCTGACCGGACGCGGTGGGCCGGCTGCGCGGTCCCCGGCGGCGATCGACGCCGACACGCCGCGAAGCACGCCGACATCCGTCCACAGCGCCGGAATTGTCCACAATCCCGGGTCTCCGTCGTCGGCGCCGCCGCCGCGCCCCGACAGTGGACCGATGACCACACCCCCACTCGAACTGCCCGCCGTCCGGGAGACGGTGCGGCTCTCCGGGCCGCTCGCACTGATCGGGGCCGTCCCGGTCCTGCTGGGCTTCCACCCGGCGCGCAGCCTCGTCCTGGTGTGCGTGCACGGCGTCCGACACCGGGTCGGACCGGCGCTGCGTATCGACCTGCCGGTTCCCGCCGACGAGGCCGTCGTGTCGACCTTTCTCACCGAGCAGGCGGTCCGGCACGCGACCGCGGTGATGCTGCTGTGCTACACGACGGACCCGAACCAGGTCGCCGCGGCCGGACGTGAACAGCTGCCCAGGGAGGAACTGGTGCAGCGGTGTGTCGCGGAGCTGCGCGACGCAGGCGTACCGGTCATCGACGCGGCGCTGGTCCGTGCGGGACGGGTGTGGTCCTACCTGAACGCCCCCGCCACGCACGAGGGTTCGCCGCTGCCCGGGGACGACGACCCGGGTCTGGCGCACCTGCGGGCGGCCAACGCCGGTACGGGACGGTCCGTGCTCGACGACAGGTCGGACGTCAGCCGATCCGTCGCAGGCCCCGAGGGGACCGAGGCGATCGAGGCCGACCAGGCGATCGAGGCGGCGTTCGAGCGGTTCGCGCAGCGCATCGCCGATCTCGACTTCGCCGGGACCGTGCAGACCGGCTGCCGTACGGCGCACGCCCGGCTCACGCGTGCGGTGGCCGCGCACCTGCGGGCCGCGCCCCGCACGGACGAGGTGTGGGCCGACCTGGTTGCGGTGATGAGCATCGACCTCGTCCGGGACGCGGTCATCTCCTGGTGCCTGGAGCGCACCGGCGAGCTGCCGGTCAGCCTCCTCGTCGCTCTCGCGCGGTGGACCAGTGACGACTTCGCGGTCCCGGTGCTCGCCACGGCGGCCCTGGTGGCCTACCGCAGCGGTGACGGCGCTCTGGCCAACGTCGCGCTGGAGCGGGCCGCGGCCATCGACCCGCACGACCGGTTGACCGCGCTCGCCGGCGAGTTCGTCGGGCGGGGTGTGCACCCCACCGAGCTGGACACGCTCATCATCGACTGGCCGGACCACCCGGCGAACCCGGCGGCGCCGTTCTGGTTCCGCCGACTGCTCGAACGCGACGCCCGCGACGACGAGCCCCTGGGCACCGACGGACCGGCCGGCGGCGGACCGGCTCAGTGAGCGTCGGGGGCGTGGCCCGCCAGACCTGGCAGCTCGTCGTCCAGCAGCGGACGGAGCTGCTCCACCGCCGACATCACCCCGACCACGGACGCCGCGGTGCTGGCCGGGTGCGCGAGGCTCACGGCGAGCCGGAACATCAGGGCCCGCCGGAGCACCTGCCGCCACTGGTCGGTCGGTCGCCCCAACGCGAGACCGAGGTCCGCGCCACCCCAGGCGATCGCGTCGACCACCACGACCGCGGTCGCCCAGGCCGCCGGCCGCCAGTAGGGCGTCATGTCGATGACGGCCGGTGGCGCTGCTCCGGCGAAGAGGACGTTGCCGGTCAGGTCACCGTGCACGATCTGGTGGCGCAGGTCGACCGGGCGTCGCCCGGCGGCGAGTGCGGCGAACGCGGCCGCTCCCAGCCCGTCGCCGAGCCGGTCCGTGTCGGCGGCCGGGTCACCCCAGGACACCCGGTCGGCCCACGACCACAGGTCGTCCCGGTCGTCGAGGAACCGGGGCCGGGGCAGGTCGGCCAGGCTCTCGTGCAGCCGACGACCCACGTCGATGACCTCGGCGAACCGGGGGGCGGGCCGCCCGGCGACATGCCGATGGGCGGTCCAGCCGCCCACGACCCAACGCCCGTCCGACGAGCGGACCGGACGGGCCACCCGCACTCCGGGGACCCAGAGTTGTTCGAAGACACCGGCCAGCCACGACGACTCCGCCGGATCGTCGGCGGGTTTGAGCACCACGTTGCCGCAGCGGTAGCTCCGGCCCCGTCCGCCGGCCAGCAGGTGCGGCACCTCCCCGGCCACGCCGAAGGCCGACCGGACATGGTCGGGAGGGGCGGTCACGGCAGTGGACGCTACCGGCTGCGATCAGGTGCGGACGGGCACGGGCGACGGCGTGCCGACGGCGTGGCCGCCGCGGGCCCAGGCGGTGAACCCGCCGGTCAGTCCGGCGGCGCTGACACCCCGCTCGCCGAGTTCGGCGACCGCACGTGCGGAGCGGACACCGGACGCGCAGTAGACGACGAGCGGGCCGGCTGCGGCGGCCTCGCGCAGCGCGTCGACGACGCCGGGTTCGGTCAGCGTCGCCAGCGGCACGGACCGGGATCCTGGGATGACGCCGGTCACGAGTTCGGCGACCTCGCGCACGTCGACCACCGTGACCGGGGGCCCGGCGTGGAGGAGGACGGCCAGGGAGTCAGCGGAGACCGCCCGGTCGGTGCCGGCGGCCGGCTGGTCGGTTCCGCAGAAGCGGTCGTAGTCGACGAGTTCACGGACCGGCGTCCCGGCCGGATCCGGTCGCACCGTCACCGTGCGGAACGAGACCCGCAGCGCGTCGTAGAGCAGTACCCGGCCCACGAGCGGCTCCCCGACGCCGCAGATCAGCTTGACCGCCTCGGTGGCCATCAGCGATCCGACCACCCCGCAGACCACGCCGAGGACGCCTCCCTCGCCGCAGGACAGCACGCTGCCCGGCGGCGGCGGAGCCGGGAACAGGTCGCGGTACTGCGGGCCCCGCGCCGCCCAGAAGACGCTGACTTGCCCTTCGAAGCGGAACACCGATCCCCACACGTAGGGCACGCCCAGCAGCGCGCACGCGTCGTTGACCAGGTAGCGGGTGGCGAAGTTGTCGGTGCCGTCCAGTACGAGGTCGTACCCGGTCAACACGGTCATCGCGTTGGACGCGTCCAGCCGTTCGGCGACGACCGTCACCCGCACCGCGGGGTCGATCTCGCGGAGCGTGTCGGCGGCGGAGTCGACCTTGCGCCGGCCGACGTCGCGGACCCCGTGGATCGTCTGGCGCTGGAGGTTGGACGCCTCGACCTCGTCGAAGTCGACGATCCCGATGGTGCCCACGCCGGCGGCCGCCAGGTAGGTCAGGATCGGCGATCCGAGGCCGCCCGCCCCGATCACCGCCACCCGGGCGGCCCGCAGCCGACGCTGCCCCTGTTCGCCGACATCGGGCAGCAGCGCGTGCCGGGAGAAGCGGTCCAGCTCAGCCCGGGTCAGGGGTGGTCCGGGTTCGACCAGCGGCGGCAGGGACGATGGTGCGGCGGTCATGTCGCCAGTCTGCCGTGTCCCCCGGCGCGCCCGGACGGACCGCCGGGTCCGTCAGCCGGTGGGCGCCGCGGCGGCCACCTTCTCGGCTCCCGCCGGGTCCGGCCACGGGTTGGGCACACAGGCCTTGCCGTCGGCGGCGGTCGAACCGTTGATGCCGGCCAGCGCGTCGTTGGACGCGCTCCACGACTGCTGCATCATGACCGGCGCCAATGCACCGTTCTCGCCACACGGCTGGTGTCCGTAGCCCAGTGCGTGACCCACCTCGTGATTGACCGCGTACTCGCGGTAGGACGTCATGTCGGCGCCGTAGGTCAGCGAGCCGCGCACCCATCGGGCGTCGTTGATGACGACCCTGCCTTCGGCGCGGGTGTAGCACGACGACTCCAGCGGGACGCTGAATCCGCACATGCCACGGACGGTCTGCTGGCTGGTGAGGGTGATCCGGAAGTCCGCCGCGGCCGGGTCGTCGACCCGTTGCAGCGACACTCCCTTCACCGTGGTCCAGCTGCGTGGGTCGGCCAGGGTGCGGTCGACGAACTGCGCGAACGCCTCGTCGCCTTCCGCCGGGGCGACACCGTTTTCGATCTCCACCGAGTACCGCACCACCGTCGGCGAGGTGCCCGCCTGCGGTCCGGCGCCGCCGACGACCCGGTAGGTGCCGTCGCCGGCGACCGCGAACGGCGCACCCGCGGGCAGGGCGCCGACGGCGAGGTTGGCCGGCAGGACCTCCGCAGGGTCGGTGGGAACCGCGGGGTCCGTGCCGGAGGCGCCGGTGGACGGGGCGGTGTCGACGGGATCCTGAACCGTCGCGGAGGCGGTGGTGGTCGCGCTGGGCGAGGACTGGCCCGTCGTCGTCACGGTGCGGGACGGCGCCTGCGGAACCCCGGGCAGCGGCTCCACG
>JBQGEH010000808.1:0-3854 GCA_052039515.1 Nakamurella sp.
CCCGGCGGGCGGGTGCGACGGCGCGCAGACCGGTCGGCTCGGTGCCGTCGATCATCGGGAATTCCCACTGCATGGTCATCCTGATCTGCCCTTTCCAGTCTCCGTCGAACGCACGTACGACGCTATCCCCTACCACCGACAGTGACCCCTGACGTCCGCCGGAGGGGCTGTCACGGGCCGCTTCCGCACCCGTACCTGGTTCAACGAACCGGACACGACGGCGATTCCGGATCCGGGTGCGGATCGGCGATCCGGCGGTGACGGTGACCACACCGGGCCCGCCCGGGTCACCCGGCGAGGCCCTGGATGCCGATCCCCGGCCCGGGACGCGGTCCCGCCCGGACGTGGTGAGATGGTCGCGTGCCCGACGACACGACGACGCCCCCGGGCTCGCACCGGCTGACCCTGCAGGCGTGGTCGGTGAACGACTTCCAGAGCCGCGTCGACGACCTGCTCCGGGTCTACATCGCCGCGATGCGCTACCCCGACATGTCGGTGGAGCACCGGCGGCCGACCTGGATCGAACACAGCCGCCGGTCCGGTTTCAGTTGCGTGGTGGCCGTCGACGAACACGACGCGGTCGCCGGACTCTGCTACGGCTACACCGGCGGCGGGCAGCAGTGGTGGAACAGCGAGGTCCGGCGCGGGATGACCGAGGCGCAGGCGCGGTACTGGATGACCTCGTACCGGGAGCTGACCGAGTTGCACGTGCGGCCCGACCGGCAGGGGGCCGGCATCGGGGAGCGGATGCTGCGCGGGATGCTGACCGCCGCGCACGAGGACAAGGTGCTGCTGTCCACCCCGGAGGGCGAGAACCGCGCCTGGCGGCTCTACCGGCGACTCGGCTTCGCCGACGTACTGCGGCACTACCACTTCGCCGGCGACGCCCGACCCTTCGCGATCCTGGGGCGGCCGCTGCCGCTGGACGGTCCGGCCCCCGCGGGCCCGGTCCCCACTTGGCGGTCCTGAACACGCCGCCGACACCGGGCCGGCGGCGGGTCAGAGCTCGGCGAGCAGCCGGCGCAGCGGGTCCAGTCCCATCCCGCCCAGGTTGAGCGCCGCGGTGTGGAAAGCGGTCAGGTCGAAGGCGTCCCCGTGCCGCTGCCGCGCGGCGGCCCGGGCCTCCAGCCACACCTGCTCCCCGACCTTGTAGGACGGGGCCTGACCGGGCCATCCCAGGTAGCGGTCGATCTCGTCGGCGGCGAGCTTGGCCGGCAGCAGGGTGCGGGTCAGGACGAATTCCAGCCCGAGGTCGGGCGTCCACCGTTCACCTTCGTGGAAACCGGTCCCGGGCGGGATCTCGAGCTCCAGGTGCATACCGATGTCCAACACCACCCGGGCGGCACGGAACAGCTGGTCGTTGAGCATGCCCAGCAGGGCCGGGTCGTCGAGGTAGCCGAGCTCCCGGACCAGACGCTCGGCGTACAGGGCCCAGCCCTCGGCGTGACCGCTGGTGCCGCCGAGCAGCCGCTGGACGTCGTTGAGGTGCTCCCGCTGGACGACCTGGGTGGCGATCTGCAGGTGAGGCCCCGGCACGCCCTCGTGGTAGACGACGGTGGTCTCCCGCCAGGGGTGGAACACCTCCCGGCCGGGTTCGACGGCGAACCACATCCGGCCCGGCCGGGACAGGTCGTCACTGGGCCCGGTGTAGTAGGCCCCGGTCGATCCGCCGGGCGGCGCGATCCGGCACTCCAGGGTGCGGATCGGGTCCGGGATGTCGAAGTGGGACCGGCCGAGTTCGGCGACCGCATCGTCGGAGAGGCGTTGCATCCACTCGCGCAGCGCCTCGGTGCCGTGGAGCTGCCGCTCGGGGTCGTCGTCGAGCAGGGCGGCGGCCGCGGCGGGCTCGCCGCCGCCGGTGATGCGGGCCGCGACCTCCCGCAGTTCGGCCTCGATGGCCAGGAACTCCCGCCACCCCCAGGCGTAGGTGGCGGCGAGGTCGAGGTCGGCGCCGGTGAAGTCGCGGATCGCCAGGGTGTAGCGCTCGACGCCGACGGCGTCCCTGGCCGGGGCCAGCGGCAGCAGGTCGGTGAGCAGGAACCCGGCCAGACCGGCGTAGGCCGCCTCGGCGGCGTCGGCCGCCACGGTCAACCGCTCGCGCAGTGCGCCGGACCGGCCCGACCCCTGGACCAGAGTGCTGAAGAACCCGGCCGCCTCACCGTCGCCGGCGGCGTAGGAGGTGCACTGGGCGGCGCACTTCTCGACCTGTCGGCGCGCGGACACGAGACCGCGGGCGGCGGCCGCCGTCAGGCTCTCCCGGTAGCCGTCGATGGCCGCGGGCACGGCGGCCATCCGCTGCGCCACCGTCTCCCAGTCCGCGTCGGTCTCCGTCGCCATCAGGTCGAACACCATGCGGATGTCCTGCACCGGGCTGTCGGTGACGTTGAGCGAGGAGTGCCGGAAGCCCGCGTCGTAGGTCTGCAGCGCGAGTTCCAGGCGCTCGGTGATGACCTGGAGGGCGACGGACTCGTCGGGCGACGCCGGCGTCAGGGTGGCCAGCTGCGAGAGGGTGTCGCGGTCCAGTTCGAAGCGGCGCGCCAGGCCGGCCGGCGAGAAGTCGTCCAGCACCGCCTCGAAGCCCGGGACGCCGATGTAGGTGGCCGTGATGGGGCTGAGCGCGGCCAGCTGCCGGACGTAGCGGTCGGACACGGAGGTGACGGAGCTGACGGAGCTGACAGTGGCCATGGCCGCACCGTACCGCCCGAGGGCACCTGAGCCGGGCCGCGATCCGGGAGCACCGGTCAGAAGAGTGCGGCCTCGTCCTCGCCGGCCGCCCGGGCCGCCACGCGGGGATCGTCCGCCCCGTCCGGCGGGGCGGTGGGGTGATCGCCGGGAGTCGGGGCGTCGGTGGCGGCGTCGTCGCCGGCCCCGGCGGGCGGACGGGGCCGGTCGGCACGCAGCCGGAAGATCTCGCTGGCGAAGTCGTCGACCGATTGGAAGGAGCGGTAGACGGAGGCGAACCGCAGGTAGGCGACCTCGTCGAGTTGCCGCAGCGGCCCCAGGATGGCCATGCCGACCTCGTGGCTGCTGACCTCGGCGGTGCCCTTGGCCCGGATCTCCTCCTCGACCTGCTGAGACAGCACGGCCAGGGCGTCCTCGTCGACCGGCCGGCCCTGACAGGCCCGGCGCACGCCGACCATCACCTTGGCGCGGGAGAACGGTTCGGTGACCCCGCTGCGCTTGACGACGGCCAGCACCGCCTCCTCGACGGTGGTGAAGCGCTTGGAGCATTCCGGGCAGGAGCGCCGGCGACGGATCGCGGCACCGTCGTCGACCTCACGGGACTCGATCACCCGGGAATCGGGGAAGCGGCAGAAGGGGCACCTCACCGTCCGGTCGCCACCTTCACCCTCGTTCCTGCCGTTGCGAGCAGCCGCCAGTTTACGGGTGCGGTGGTGTCCGGGGGCGCGGGAGACCGGACCGGCCGGGGCGCTGCCGGGCGGACGCGCGGTCATCCGGTGGTTCCGAGGTGCCGGCGGCGGGACCAGGGTGTCAGCCGACGGGGACGGTGAGCACCTGGCCGGGCACGAGGTCGGTGCCGGTCAGACCATTCAGTGCGGTGATCTCGTCGATCACCGACCACACCTCGTCGTCGGGCGCCGCCTGCTGAGCGATGGTCCACAGGGTGTCGCCGGCGGAGACGGTCACCTCGGTGGTGGCGCTGGGGCCGCCGGACAACAGCGCGTGCGCCGCGACCACGACGGCTGCGGCGAAGACCGTGACGGTCAGCGACAGGCGCGCCCGGCGGCTCATCCGGTACGCGGGGGCCGCGGGCGGCCGGGGGGCGAACTCGCAGCCTGCCGCCCCGCCCAGAGTCGGCGACGCCATCAGCAGGCCCGACGGCGGCCGCCGCC
>JBQGEH010000809.1:0-3457 GCA_052039515.1 Nakamurella sp.
CTTGGAGAAGCCCTCGAACTGCTTGTCCAGCTCCGCCTTCTTCTTCTTGCCCATGGCTCGGCGCAGCAGGTCGGCCTGGCCGAGGGAGTACCCGGCGACCTTCTGCGCGATGGCCATGACCTGCTCCTGGTAGACGATCAGGCCGTAGGTGTCGCCGAGGATCTCGGCGAGCGGTTCCTCCAACTCCGGGTGGATCGGGATGACCGGCTTGCGGCCGTTCTTGCGGTCGGCGTACTCGTTGTGCGAGTTGGCGCCCATCGGGCCGGGCCGGTACAGCGCGCCGACCGCGGAGATGTCCTCGAAGTTGTCCGGGCGCATCGAGCGCAGCAGGGCCCGCATCGGGCCGCCGTCGAGCTGGAACACGCCCAGGGTGTCGCCGCGGGCGAGCAGGTCGAAGGTGACCGGGTCGGTGAGCTCGAGGTCCTCCAGCACCACGGTCTCACCGCGGTTGGCCTGGATGTTCCGCAGCGCGTCGTCGAGGACGGTGAGGTTGCGCAGCCCGAGGAAGTCCATCTTGACCAGCCCGAGCGACTCGCACATCGGGTAGTCGAACTGGGTGATGATCGCCCCGTCCTGCTCCCGCTTCATGATCGGGATGAGGTCCAGCAGCGGGTCCGACGACATGATGACGCCGGCCGCGTGGACGCCCCACTGCCGCTTCAGGCCCTCCAGGCCCTTGGCCATGTCGACGACCCGGCTGACCTCGGCGTCGGTCTCCACCCGCGCCCGGAACTCCGCGCCCTCGGAGTACCGGTCGTGGGTGGGGTCGAACAGCTTGGTGAGCGGGACGTCCTTGCCCATCACCGGCGGCGGCATGACCTTGGTGATCCGGTCGCCGACGGCGAACGGCATGCCGAGCACCCGCGCGGAGTCCTTGACCGCCTGCTTGGCCTTGATGGTGCCGTAGGTGACGATCTGCGCGACCCGGTCGTCGCCGTACTTCTCGGTGACGTACCGGATCACGTCGCCGCGGCGGCGCTCGTCGAAGTCGATGTCGAAGTCGGGCATCGAGACGCGGTCGGGGTTGAGGAACCGCTCGAAGATCAGGCCGTGCTGCAGCGGGTTCAGGTCGGTGATGCGCATCGCGTAGGCGACCATCGACCCGGCGCCGGACCCACGGCCGGGGCCGACCCGGATGCCGTTGTTCTTGGCCCAGTTGATGAAGTCGGCGACGACGAGGAAGTAGCCGGGGAAGTTCATCCCCAGGATGACCTCGACCTCGTAGTTCGCCTGCTTCTGCACCTCCTCGGGGATGCCGGCCGGGAAGCGGTACGCGAGGCCCTTCTGGACCTCCTTCTCGAACCAGCTGCGCTCGGTCTCGCCGTCCGGCAGCGGGAACTTCGGCATGTAGGAGGAGTCGGTGTCGAACGCGGTCGAGCACCGCTCGGCGATCAGCAGCGTGTTGTCGCACGCCTCGCGGAGCTGGTACTTCCCCTCCCACAGGTCGCGCATCTCGCGCGGGGACTTCACGTAGAAGTCGCGGGCGTCGAACTTGAAGCGGTTCGGGTCGTCCAGCGTCTTGCCCGACTGCACGCACAGCAGCGCCTCGTGGGTGTCGGCGTCGGCGGCGTCGGTGTAGTGCAGGTCGTTGGTGGCCTCCATCGGCAGCCCGAGGTCCTTGGCCAGCCGCAGCAGGTCCGGCATCACCCGGGTCTCGATGCCCAGGCCGTGGTCCATCAGCTCGACGTAGAAGTTGCCCTCGCCGAAGATGTCGCGGAATTCGCCGGCGACCTCGCGGGCGCGGGCGTAGTCGCCGATCCGCAGCCAGGTCTGGATCTCACCGGACGCGCAACCCGTGGTGCCGATGAGGTCGGTGGCGTACTCGGCGAGCAGCTCCCGGTCGGCGCGGGGCTTGTAGAAGAAGCCCTCCAGGGACGAGCGCGACGCCAGCCGGAACAGGTTGTGCATGCCGGCCCGGGACGTGGACAGCAGCGTCATGTGGGTGAACGCGCCACCGCCGGAGACGTCGTCCTCGCCGCCGGACGCCCAGCGCACCCGCTTGCGTTCGAACCGGGAGGTGTTGGGGGTGAGGTAGGCCTCCATGCCGATGATCGGCTTGACCCCGGCGGCGGTGGCCTGCCGGTGGAAGTCGAAGGCGCCGAAGACGTTGCCGTGGTCGGTCATCGCCATCGCGGGCATGCCGAAGTCGTTGGCGCGCTGGAACAGCTGGGTGAGGCGGGCCGCACCGTCGAGCATCGAGTACTCGGTGTGCACGTGCAGGTGGACGAAGGAGTCCGTGACAGCCATTCCTACGACCTTACGGATGTCTCAGGGGGTCGAGAGAACGGCCAGCGCGTGTCGCAGGTCGTCCGGGTAGGGCGCGTCGAATCGGACCTGCTCACCCGTGCCGGGGTGCTCGAAACCGAGCGAGAACGCGTGCAGCCACTGGCGGCTCAGCCCCAGCCGGGCCGCGATGGTGGGGTCGGCGCCGTAGGTCAGGTCGCCGACGAGCGGGTGCCGCAGCGCCGACAGGTGCACCCGGATCTGGTGGGTGCGGCCGGTCTCCAGGTGGATCTCCAGCAGCGACGCGGACGGGAACGCCTCGAGGGTGTCGTAGTGCGTCACCGACTCCTTGCCGCCGGCGATGACCGCGAACTTCCAGTCCGATTTCGGGTGCCGGCCGATCGGGGCGTCGATGGTGCCGGTCGACGGATCGGGGTGGCCCTGGCAGATGGCGTGGTAGATCTTCTCGACCGTCCGGGCCTTGAACGCGGCCTTGAGGATCCGGTAGGCCCGTTCGCTCTTGGCCACCACCATCGCGCCGGTGGTGCCGACGTCGAGACGGTGCACGATGCCCTGCCGCTCGGCGGCGCCGGAGTCGGCGAGCCGGATGCCGCGGGCGGCGAGCACGCCGGTGACGGTGGGTCCGTCCCAGCCGGGGCTGGGGTGGGCGGCGACGCCGACCGGCTTGTCGATGACCACGAGATCGTCGTCCTCGTGCAGCACGACCAGGCCGGTGACGTCCGGTTCGACCACCGGGGCGACCGGCTTGGGGCTGGGCAGCGTCACCTCCAGCCACGACCCGGCGACGAGCCGGTGCGAGTTGGCCACGGTGGCGCCGTCGACGAGCACGTCACCGGCGTCGACCATGCCGGCGACGGTGGTGCGGGACAGGCCGAGCAGCCGGGCCAGCGCCGCGTCCACCCGCTCCCCGGCCAGGCCGTCGGGGACGGGAAACGCCCGCAGGTCAGGACTCGGCGTCCTTCTCGTGGTTCTCGGCCGGGACGCTCTTCTTCGCGTCCCGGGTGCGGGTGCCGTCCAGGTCGATCCCCAGCACCAGCGCGGTGAACACCAGCAGGACGCCGCCGACGGTGATCGCGGAGTCGGCCACGTTGAACACCGGGAAGTACTCGGCGTTGGGCCCGAACACCGACACGAAGTCCACGACGTGGCCCTGCAGGAAGCCGGGCGAGCGGAAGATCCGGTCGATGAGGTTGCCGATCGCACCGCCGAGCAC
>JBQGEH010000810.1:0-3797 GCA_052039515.1 Nakamurella sp.
ACATCACAGCCGCGGAGCTCTACGACGCCCTGCACAACCACGTGTTCACCGACCCGCTCACCGGCTGCGGGTGGCCGGAGCGACGGGCCGGCATCGGCGGCGCGCCGGAGTTCGACCCGGACGAGGACGACCGGGCGGCCATCGCCACGCCGCTGGACTTCTACGGCGTGAACTACTACCACCCGCAGTGGATCGTCGCCGAGCCCGCCAACCGCACGATCCCGTTCGCCATCGCCGAACCGCCGGCCGGAGTGCCGGTGGACGCCTTCGGCTGGCCGGACGACCCGACCGCCCTGACCGCGACCCTGCTGCACCTGACACGGGACCATCCCACGCTGCCGCCGCTGTGGGTCACCGAGAACGGCACCCAGGACACCGGGGGCGACGACGACACCCACCGCGCCGACCACCGGCGCCGGCACCGGGACTCGGTGACCGACGCCGGCGCCGCGGGCGCCGACGTGCGCGGCTACTTCCACGGGTCGCTACTGGACGGCTGGGAGTTCGCCGAGGGACTGGGCCGCCGGTTCGGTCTGGTCTCGGTGGATCCGGTGACCCGGGCGCGCACCCCCAAGCAGAGCTTCGCCGCCTACGCCGACCTCATCCGCGACCGCCGTTTCTGATCGTCAGAAATCCAGCGACCACCGGCCGGCCCCGGACAGACCTCCGGCCGGGCGCGCCGAACGCACCCGGCCGGAGGGGACCCGCGCGGGCGTCAGCCCTGATGACGTCCGGTGACGGTACGGCGCCGACCGACGACCACCAGCGCACCGCCGAGGGCGATGAGCACCGTGGCGATCACGGTCGCGGAGACCGTGTCCTCGTCGGAGATACCGGTGCTGGCCAGGCCCTTGGTGGGCTTGGTGGTCGGCTTCGCCGTGGTCTTGCCGGTGCTGGTCACGACCGGGGCCGACGTGGTCGGGGTCGTGGTCGCCGACGGCGTGGTCGTCGGGGTGCCCGGGGTGGTGGGCGCCGTGGTCTCCCCACCGAGCACGAGGATCGGCACGGTCACCACCGTGCCCGACGGTGCGGCCGACATCTGGAGGTAGTACGCGCCGGGAGCCGGGACGGTGAACGGCACGCTCGCCGCGCCGCCACTGACCGGGACGGACCCGAGCTCGGTGACCGCCGGCTCGCCGCCGCCCTCCGGGAAGGCCAGCAGCCGGGTGCTCAGGGTGGTGTTGGCGGGGGCACCGAGGCTGGTCAGGTCCAGCGTGGACACGTTCAGCGTGGTGGTGCCGCCGGACTCCGGCAGGTCCGCGAGCCCGGTGACCGCGACCGCGTGCTTGTCGAACTCCGGGCTGACCCCGGGGTTGGCCTGCAGGTAGCCGATCCAGGCGTCGCGGTCGATGAGGCCGGAGTCGCGGGTGTCGGTGCCCTGCGTGAACGCGGTGAAGTTGTCGCCGCCCTGCAGCAGGAAGGAGAACGACCCGACCCGGTAGGTGGCGTCGGCGGTAACCGGCTCACCGTCCACCACGACGGTCTGGATGTGCTTGCCCTGGTCGTCCAGGTCGCCGACGGTGACGCCGTCGCCGTCGGGGTCCGGGTCGAAGGTGTAGCTGATGTTGTCCGACAGCCCGAGCTGCAGGTAGGGCCGCGACGGGACCTCGACGGCGCCGGTATCGGCGTTGACCACGGTCTGCCACTGCTGCTCGAGCACCGCGACCAGCTGGGTGCCGGTCAGCGTGGTGGTGAACAGGTTGTTGACGAACGGGAGGACGGCGTTGGCCTCGGCGTAGGTGATGACGCCGTCGTCGCCGTAGAGCAGCTCGGCCCGCAACCCACCGGGGTTGACCAGCGAGATCTCCGCGCCGCCCCGGTCCTCGGGGGCGAGCACGTCCAGCAGCGAGTCCGCGACCAGGTTGCCCAGGGTCGACTCGGCCGCCCGGTTGTCGCGCTTGGCGTCAGGGCCGCCGTACCCGTCGGCGCCGTAGGTGCCGCCGGAGAACGCGGTGGTGATGTCGGCGGTCACCGAGCCGATCGGCTGGCTGCCGACCTCGTCGGCGTAGTCCAGGGCCGCGGTCACGATGCCGCTGATCTCCGGGATGGACGGCGGGGTGCCCAGCTGCGGGTCGAAGACGATGTCGGCCGAGACCGGCACGTTGGCGACGGTGTAGTCGAGCACCGCGTTGGTGTCGGCGTCCACGGTCAGCTGGATCTGGCCGACGTTCTCGCCGTAGTTGCCGGTCTGGATGATCGGGCGGGTCGCGCCGACGCCCTCACCGTCGGTGGCCGGGACCGGACCGTCCCAGGCGTAGGTCTGGTGGGTGTGACCGTTGAGGATGGCCGCGACCTTGGGCGAGGTGCCGTTCACGATCGAGGAGAACACCTGGCTGGCGGCGACCTGGCTCTCCAGGGTGCCGCCGGCGTTCTCACCGGCCGGTGCGCCCTCGTGGATGCTGGCCACCAGCACGTCGGCCTCACCGTTGGCGGGGTCACCGTCGGTCAGCTGGTCGGCGACCCGGTTGATCGCGGCGACCGGGTCGCCGAAGTCCAGGGTCGCGACGCCGGCCGGTCCGACCAGGGCCGGGGTCTCCTGGGTGACGACGCCGATGACGGCGACGTCCAGCCCGTTCACGGTGGAGATCGAGTACTCCGGCAGGGCCGGGGTGGTGGTGCCCTTCTGGTAGACGTTCGCGCCGAGGTAGGTCCACTCGGCCGCCGGTACGACCCGGTCCGTGAGGTCGGCGAAGCCCTGGTCGAACTCGTGGTTGCCGACCGCGGAGGTGGCCATCCCGAGCGCGTTCATCACGTCGATGGTGGGCTGGTCCTGCGCGACCGCGGAGGCGAACTCCGACGCGCCGATCAGGTCGCCGGCGCCGACGAGCAGGGTGTTGTCCACCCCGCCGTTGGCGATCAGGCTGTCCTGCCGCAGCTTCTCCACCGTCTCGGCGAAGTCCACCGTCGAGTCGTTGATGCGACCGTGGAAGTCGTTGATGGACAGCAGGTTGATCACCGTCGGTGTCTCGGCGGCGGCCGGCGGCGTGACGCCGAGGGTCAGCGAGCCGGCCGCGAGGACGCCCACCGCCGCTCCACCCGTCAGTCGCCGCCAGCGGTGGTTCTCGGACAAGGCCACAGGTCACCCCTCGGTCGGTACCGGAATCCGGGGCGGCTCGACGGGACACGCCCGTCGGTGATGCTCTCTCCCCGAGAGGTCTGAACTTAGAGGACCGTGTGTATCGGGTAAAGACCGGGTGAGGGTCTCCCGTTCACCAGCGGGTGAACGTCCGGTGTCGTGGTCACCGTCCGGCGTGGGCGTGCAGCAAACCGTCGAGTTCCTCGAACAGGCCGGGGGCGGCCGCCAGTTTGCCGCTGGCCACCCCCAGCGGGGTGCATTCGGCGAACACCCCGCCCGCCTCGGCGACGATGAGCCCGCCGGCGGCCACGTCCCACGGGTTGGTGCCCTCCTCGTAGTAGGCGTCCAGGGCGCCGGACGCCACGTAACACAGGTCCAGCGCGGCGCTGCCGATGCGCCGGACGTCGCGCACCTCGGGCAACACGGCCGCGATCAGCGCACCCTGCCGCCGGCGCCGCTCGGGGTCGTAGCCGAAGCCGGTCCCGAGCAGCGCCCGGGCGGCGGGGACGGCGTCGTTGACCCGGATCGGCGTCCCGTCCCGGAACGCACCGCCACCCCGGACCGCGCTGTAGAGGACGTCGCGGACCGGGTCGAAGACGACCCCGACGAGCCCGGCCCCGTCGTCGTCCACCGCTGCCACGCTGACCGAGAAGACGTCGAGCTCGTAGAGGTAGTTGACGGTGCCGTCGAGCGGGTCGACGACCCAGGTGACCCCGGTGCT
>JBQGEH010000811.1:0-9958 GCA_052039515.1 Nakamurella sp.
CGGGCGCAGCGACGGGTTCTTCGAACTCGGAGGCGACAGCATCCTTTCGGTACAACTCGCCTGTATCGAACTGGGACGGTACCCGATGACGCTGCTGACCGTGTGCGCGTTGCTGCTCACCGCCCTGCTCGCCGGGGTGCATCTGGCCGGGGTGGGCGGACTCAACCCGGTGCTGCGGGGGTTGGACGGGCCCACCTACGTCGTGGTCAAGACCGCCGCCGACCGGGAGTTCCCACGGGTGGCCCGGCCGCTGATGCTGGGCACGCTCGTCGGCGCGGCCGCCACGACCGCGGTCGCCGCCGCCGGTGGGCGGGCCGGGGTCGCGGCCGCGGCCGGGGTGGGGACGGCGGCGTGTGTCGTGACGTTGCTGGCCATCCTGCGCGGCGACCTGCCGCTGAACCGCCGGATGGCCGACTGGGCCACCACCGGCCCGCCCGCGGACTGGCGGACGGTCCGGGCCCGCTGGGAGCGGTTCTTCGCCGTCCGGACGGCCGCCGCGCTGGTCGCCACGGCGGCGCTCGGGGTGGCGACGCTGCTGGCCGGGTAGTCAGCGGGCCGCGAACGGGTCGAAGCGGCCGTCGACGGCGGTCCAGCCGCCGTCCACGGTGACCACGCTGCCGGTCATGTAGGACGCCGCGTCGGAGGCGAGGAAGACCGCGGCGCCGACCATCTCGGCCGGATCGGCCCAGCGGGCCAGGGCGTTCTTGCTGGCGTAGGCGTGCGACCAGGCCTCGTCGGCCCGGATCGGCCCGGTCAGGTCGGTGGCGACCACCCCGGGGGCGACGGCGTTGAACCGGACGTTGGCCGGGCCGTACTCGGCGGCGGCGGTGCGCAGCAGCTGGATGAGACCGGCCTTGGTCGCCGCGTACAGGCCCTGGCCGGGCTCGACGGTCTGCGCCCGGATCGACGCGAATGCGAGCACGCTCCCCCGGCCCCGCTCAGCCATCCCCGGCGCGAACGCCTGGATGATCCGGAAGACGCTGCGCAGGTTGACGTCCAGCACCCGGTCGTAGTCGGCGTCGGTGAGGTCGGCCAGCCGCTTGCGGACGTTCACCCCGACCGTGGTGATCGCGATGTCGGCGGGCCGGGCGGCGGCCAGCGCGTCGACCGCGGCCTTGTCGGTGACGTCCAGCGCGGTGGCGGTGGCGGCGTCCCCGATCGCGGCGGCGGTCCCGGCGGCCGCGTCGCCGTTCACGTCGGCGACGGTGACGGTGGCGCCGGCCGCGGCCAGCCCGCGGGCGACCTCGCGGCCGATGCCGCTGCCACCGCCCACGACGACGGCGTGCCGTCCGGTCAGCGAGAACAGGTCGGCGTAGGACGGGGTCTGAACGGCGTCGGTCATCGCCGCAGACTAACCCGCGGCGGGCATCGCCGACGGCGCGAGGTCGGCGTAGGACGGCCAGCTGCCGCCGGCGGTGGTCACGGTGTCGGCGGCCAGCACCGCCCTCCCGGTGGCCCGGGTGACGACGTCGGCGGCCGCGGCGAGCAGCGCGAACAGGCCCATCGCGTCCGGCTCGGCGGCGGTGCCGGTGCTGACCCCGAAGAACAGGTCGCCGTCGAACATGGTGTGCACCGGGTTCACCGCCCGGGCCAGCCCGTCGTGGGCGATCGCGGCCAGCTTGCTGCACTGGGCCTTGGTCAGGACCGCGTCGGTGGCCACCACGCCGAGGGTGGTGTGCCGGATGCCGGCCGAGCCGTCGTCAAGCAGCGTGGGTCCGGAGCGGTCGGGACGGGACCGGTCGGCCCGGGAGCGGTCGGTTCGGGAGCGGTCGGTGAGCACCGCCTCGGCCACCGACGCCGGCGCCTCGTCCCGGGAGGACTCGAGGCCGGCGCCGATGCGGCCGGCGATCGCGGCCAGCACGTCGCGTTCGGCGGGCGCCGGCACGCCCGGGACCGGGCCGTCGGCGTCGGTCCACCAGCGGGTCGCCCACAGCTCGCCGGTGCGCGGGTCGTAGGCCGACCCGGTGGCGTTGGCCACCACCAGCGCGGACACGGTCACCCCGGTCGGCAGCACCGTCGAGGCCTGCCCGATGCCGCCCTTGAGCCGGCCGGTACACGCCCCGGTGCCGGCGCCGAGGGACCCCTCGACGGTCCCGGCGCCGCCGCCGAGCGCGTCCAGCAGCGCGGCGCGGCCGAACGCCGCGTCCGGTCGGTGGGCGAACTCCCCGCCGCGGGCCAGGTCGAAGACCACCGCGGCCGGCACGATCGGCACCACGAAGGCCGGGTCCGGCCCGACCGGGATACCCACACCGCGGCCGGCGAGTTCGTCCATCACCCCGCCCGCGGCGGCCAGCCCGAACGCCGAGCCGCCGGTGAGGACGAGCGCGTGCACCCGGTCGACGGTGGCCGTCGGGTCCAGCAGCGCGGTCTCCCGGGTGCCGGGCGCCCCGCCGCGGATGTCGACGCCGCCGACCATGCCGCCGGGCGGGGCGAGCACCACCGTGGTGCCGGTCAGCCAGCCGTCGGAGTCGGCCGTGTGGTGCCCGACCCGGAGCCCGGCGACATCGGTGAGCCCTCCGGTGCGGGTCATCGGACGGCCAGGAAGCCGGCGGCGGCCACGGCGAACACCCGGGTGCAGCGGACGATGTCGGAGACGTCGGCGTACTCGTCGGCCTGGTGGGCGATCCATTTGCCGCCCGGCCCGTACACGACGGTGTCGAGCCCGGCGTCGCGGGTCAGGATGGTGCCGTCCGTGCTGCCGGGAACCCCGCCGAAGACCACCGGCGTCTCCCCGACCGCCTCGTGGGCGGCGACCAGCGCCCGCACGACCGGGGTGTCCCGGTCGGTGTCCACCGGCGGCCGGTCGTCGATGACCGTGACCCGGGCGGTCACGCCGGACTCGGCGGCGACCCGGTCGGCGAGCAGCTCGATCACCTCGATGAGCCCCTCGTGATCCATCCCGGGCAGCGTCCGCAGGTCCAGCGCCACCGTGGCCAGCGCCGGGATGACGTTGATCTGCTCGGCGGTGCCCGCCGCCAGCACGGTCGGGGTGAGGTAGAAGGGCCCGAGGTCGGGGTGCGGGGGGAACCGCTGCCCGAGCTGCTCCTCGAGCTCGGCCAACCCCAGGATGAGCCGGGCGGCGACCGGCACCGGGTTGCGGCCCTGCTGCGGCATCGCGCCGTGCGCCATCCGCCCGTGCAGGTCGACGCGGAGCCGGATCGCTCCCTTGGCGACCGGGCAGATCTCGCCGCCCTCCGGTTCGCAGACGATGACCCCGTCGATCGGCCGGTCCACGCCGTACCGGGCCGGGTCGGCGGCGAAGTGCTTGGCGCCGAGCATCATCCCCTCCTCGTCGGCCAGCACCCCGACCACGAGCCGGCCGTCGAAGCCGGCGAGCTGCACGGCCCGGGCGGCGTGGATCATCGCGGCCACCCCGGACTTCATGTCGGCCGCGCCGCGGCCGCGCAACCGGCCGCCGACGATATCGCCCGCGAACGGGTCGAACGTCCAGTCGGTGTCGTCGCCGGCGGTGACGACGTCGCTGTGCCCCTCGAACATCAGGGTGCGGCCGGGGCCACGACCGTCGATCACGGCGACCACGTTGGGTCGGCCGGGGGCGACCTCGACGACGGTGACCGGCCAGCCGAAGCCGCGCATCAGGTCGGCGACGACGTCGGCCACCGGAGCCTCGACGACCTCGGCCCCCGCCTCGTTGACCGTCCGGATCCGGACCAGCCGCTGGGTCAGGGTCACGGCGGCGTCGGTGTCGAGGTGGTCGAGCACGGGGTGGGTCATGCCCCGATCCTGCCGGACGCCCGCGTCACTCCGACCGGCGGCGCCGGGCCGCGGCGAGCCCCCGCTCCAGGGTGGGGACGGCGGCCAGCAGTTCCCGGGTGTAGGGATGCTGCGGATCGTCGTACACCTGCGCCGTCGCGCCGGTCTCGACCACCCGGCCCTGCCGCAGCACGGCCACCCGGTCGCAGACCCGGCGGATCACCGACAGGTCATGGGAGACGAAGATCAGCGTGAAGTCCTCGGTTGCGGCCAGCCGGTCCAGCAGCTCCAGCACCTGCCCGCGGCTGGACACGTCCAGCGCCGACACGGCCTCGTCGGCGAGCAGGATGCTGGGCCGGGGTGCGATGGCCCGCGCGATCGAGATGCGCTGCCGCTGCCCGCCGGAGAACTGGTGCGGGTAGCGGCGCAGCGCCCCGCCGTCCAGGCCGACCTCGGCGAGTACCTCCCGGACCCGCGCGTCGACCCCGGACGCGCCCTGGGCGTGCAGCGGCTCCGCCACGATGTCGCTGATCCGCATCCGCGGATCCAGCGAGCCCATCGGGTCCTGGAAGACCAGCTGCAGCCGGCGGCGCAGCGGCCGCAGTCCGCTCTCCGGCAGCGCGGTGATGTCGGTGCCGTCGACGGTGACCGTGCCCTCGGTGGGCCGGTCCAGCGCGGCGATCAGCCGCACCAGGGTGGTCTTGCCCGAGCCGCTCTCCCCGACGATGCCGAAGCGGGAGCGGCGCGGCACGGTGAGCGAGACGTGGTCCAGCGCACGCGTCTCGACCGGTGCCCGGAACGGCGCACCGCGGCGGCGGAACACCCGGGACACGTCGTCGACGTGGACGGCCGCCTCGGCGGGCGCGGTCACGGCGCGCTCAGTTCGGCGTCGGCCAGCAGCGCCCGGGTGTGCGGGTGCTGCGGCTCGGTGAGGACCTGCTCGACGCTGCCCGCCTCGACCACCCGTCCCTCGAACATCACCAGCACCCGGTCGCAGACCTCGGCGACCACGGCGAGGTTGTGCGAGATGAACAGCAGCGCCGCGTTCTCTTCCCGGACCCGGCGGTCGATGAGCGCGAGCACGGTGGCCTGCACGGTGACGTCCAGCGCGGTGGTCGGTTCGTCGCAGATCAGCAGGTCCGGTGAGTTGGCCAGCGCGATGGCCAGCACGATCCGCTGCCGCTGGCCGCCGGAGAGCTGGTGCGGGTAGCTGCGGGCGATCCGCTCGGGCTCGGGCAGGCCGGTGGCCGCCAGCAGGTCCAGGGTCTTCGCGGCGGCCTCGCGGCGACCGCTCGGGGTGTGCAGCCGCATCACCTCGGCGACCTGGCGACCGATCCGCCTGGTCGGGTTGAGGGCGGTCATCGGTTCCTGGAAGACCATCCCGATGCGGTTGCCGCGCAGGGTGGCCAGCCGCCGCTCCCCCGCGGTGACCAGGTCGTGGTCGAACCCGGCGAGCCGGATGGAGCCGCCGACCCGCAGCTCGGGCGGCAGCAGCCCGGCCACGGCCAGGCAGCTCAGCGTCTTGCCCGAGCCGGAGGCACCGATGATGCCGACCCGTTCACCGGCGGCGAGCTCCAGGTCCACCCCGTGGACGAGCTCGATCCCGGCGCTCACGGTCAGCCCGGAGACGGTCAGCAGCGGGGTCATCAGCGCCCCAGCAGTCGGGGGTCGAGGCGGTCGCGGAGTCCGTCACCGAGCAGGTTGAAGCCGAGCACGGCCAGCGCGATGGCCAGGCCCGGCCACACCGCGGTGAGCGGCGCGGTGGTCAGCTGGGACTGGGCCTCGGACAGCATCCGCCCCCAGGACGGCACGCTGGCCGGGGCGCCGAGCCCGAGGAAGCTCAGCCCCGCCTCGGCGAGGATGGCGATCGCGTACGCCGACGACGCCTGCACGTTGATCAGCCCGCTGACGTTGGGCAGCACGTGCCGGACGGCGATCGCCGGGCCGCTGCGCCCGGCGACCCGGGCGGCGCGGACGTAGTCGGTGCTCATCACCTGCAGCGTGCCCGCCCGGATGACCCGGACGAAGCCGGGGATGGACGCGACGCCGATGGCGATCATCGCGGTCGTCACCGAGCCGCCGTACTTCGCGGCCAGGATGATCGCCACCAGCAGCGCCGGGAAGGCCAGCAGGATGTCGTTGGCCCGCATCACGAACTCCGACACCCCGGGCCGGACCATGCCGGCGAGGATGCCGATCGGGGTGCCGATGACCGCGGCGATCCCGACGGCGACGATCCCGACGTACAGCGTGGTGCGGGCGCCGACCATCAGCCTCGTCGCGATGTCGCGGCCGCGGAGGTCGGTGCCGAGCCAGTGGCCGTTGACCCCGGGGCCGGCGCTGCGGTGCTGGTAGTCCAGGTTCAGCAGGTCGAACGGCGTCCAGAAGAACGACACGATCGCGGCCAGCGCGATGACGCCGACGAGAACGGCGCCGACGACGACGAGCGGACCGACCCGGCGACGGGTGCGGGTCGGGGAGGGTCCGGGCAGCAGGGCGGTCACGACGCCGCCCGGGTCCGCAGCCGCGGGTCGATGAGCGCGTAGGCGACGTCGACCAGGAACGAGATGAGCAGCGCGATCAGCACCAGGGTCACCACGATGGCCTGCACGGTGAGCAGATCCCGACGTTCGGCGGCGTCGGCCAGGCCCTTGCCGATGCCGGGGATGGTGAAGATCCGCTCGATGATGACCGCCCCGACCAGCACCGTCACCAGGTTGACCCCGACGACGGTGAGCACCGGGATCGAGGCGTTGCGCAGCCCGTGCCGGGCCAGCGCCCGGAACGGGGTCAGGCCCTTGGCCCGGGCGGTGCGCAGGTAGTCCTGACCGAGCTCGTCCAGGACGGCGCTGCGCACGTAGCGGGCGAGCACCGCGCCCGGCACCACGCCGAGGGAGATCCACGGCAGCACCATGTGCCGGAGGAACTCGAGCGGGTCCGCGGCGGGCACCACGTACCCGTTGGCCGGCAGCCAGCCGAGCCGCACCGCGAAGACCAGCACCAGCAGGATGGCGGCGAGGAAGGCGGGCACCGCCACCCCGACCTGGGAGACGCCGGACAGCAGGTAGCCGACCGGACGACCGTTGCGCAGCGCCGCCAGCATGCCCAGCGGCACGGCGATCAGCAGCGCCACCACCATGCTGCCGGCGACCAGCCACAGCGTCACCGTGAGCTGGTCGAACAGCGACGGCCCGATGGGGGCGTTGCTGACATAGCTCACCCCGAAGTCGCCGCGCACCGCCCCGGCGAGCCAGTCGCCGTACTGCACCAGCAGCGGCCGGTCCAGCCCCATCTCGCTGCACAGCGCGGCCACCGACTCCGGGGTCCCGCTGACTCCGAGGGCGTTGCGGGCGGGTTCGCAGCCGTTGTCCAGCACCCAGAACACCAGCAACGAGGCGACCAGGGCGCTGACCAGGAAGATCAGGGCGCGGCGCAGCAGCGACCAGGCCATCAGCCCTGCGAGATGGTGGCGAGCTCGAACGCGGCGCTGATCTGGTTCTGCGGGATACCGGTGATGTTCGCGTCGGCCACGATCAGGTTCGGGAACGACCACAGCCACACCACCGGGGCGTCAGCGGCGATCTGGTCCAGCGCCTGCTGGTAGTCGGTGTTCGCGGCCTGGTCGGTCAGCTCACCGTCGGCCTTGGTGAACAGGTCCCGGACCGTGGCGTTGTCGTAGCCGATGTAGTAGTCGGGGTTACCGAACAGCGTCGGGGCGTCCCGCGGCTCGACGTGGTTGATGATCGTCAGGTCGAAGTCGTGGTTGGTGAAGACGGTGCTGATCCAGGTGGCGAAGTCGACGTTGCTGTCCTGGACGGTGATGCCGACCTCGGCGAGCTGCGAGATGACGATCGGCGCGGCGGCGGCGGCGTACCCGACGGGCGGCAGCGTGAGCCGCAGCGTCAGGTCGCTCTGCCCGGCCTCGGCGAGCAGGTCGCGGGCCTTCTGCGGGTCGTAGGGGTACTTGTCCACGTCGGTGAACCACGGGTCGGTCGGTGCCTCGTGGGTGCCGATCAGCGTCCCGTAGCCGCTCCACGCCGCGTCCAGGATGGTCTTGCGGTCCAACGCGTACGAGATCGCCTGCCGCACCCGCAGGTCCGATAGCGGCCCGGTGCGGTTGTTCATCGAGAGCAACACCTCACCGGTGCTGCTGCCGTCGATGACCTGGTACTTCGACGTGTCGGCGAACTGCGACAGCGCCTCCGGCGTCTGCACCGTGGACACGACCTGGATACCGCCGGTCAGCAGCGCGTTGTTCATCGCGTTGGGGTCGGCGAAGTACTTCAGCGTCACCGTCCTGGTGGGCGGCGGGGTGCCCCAGTAGGCGGTGTTGCGCTCCATGACGATGGAGTCGCCCTTGTTCCACGCCTGCAGGGTGTACGGGCCGGTGCCGATGGGCGTGTTGGCCAGGTCGTCCACGCCGGTGCGGGAGAACATCGCCCCGATCCGGGTGGTCATGTTGAACAGCCACGACCGGGACGGCTGGCTCAGCACCACGGTCAGCTCGGTGGGCGAGGTCGCGGTGGCGCTGGCCACCACGTCCATCCCGGCCTTCACCGACGGCTTCCAATCGGTCTTGACCCGCTCGATGGAGAACACCGCGTCCTCGGCGGTGAACGGCTGACCGTTGGAGAACGTCACCCCGTCCCGCAGCTGGAAGGTGTAGGTGAGCCCATCGTCGGAGACGTCGTAGCTCTCGGCCAGCAGCGGCACGATGTCGCCGTTCTGGTCGGTCTTGACCAGCGTCTCGTACACGTTGAGCAGCAACGCCTGCGTCGCCTGAGCGCCGTCGTTCTGGGTTAAATCCAAGCTGGCCGGCTCCAGCACGAATCCAATCGCCAGGGCATTGGTGAAGGAGGGCGCAGGAATTGACCCGCTGGCTGACGGCGACGAGCCTGTTGAGGGAGCCGGCGTCGGCGCAGTCTCGCCCGCGGTACAGCCGACCAGCAAAGCCATCGCCAATGCGCTGACTGCTATACGAAGTCGCCTACCCCACATGATTCCCCCTCGGTGGCTGAGTCTGGTGATTGTGCACCCAGACCTCATTCGAGGGGCGGCTCGCCCACCGGTAACGACTGAATGTGCGTGCGGTGGACAGCCCTGTAGCCCGGCCTCCACCTCAGCCCGGCTGGGAAGACGCCCTCCTCGACCCCGTCGTCGCTGATCGAGGCCACCTCGCGACCGGTCGATGCTGCTGGAGGAGACGGGCTTGTCAGGTACTGGTCGCGAGCATCGAGCCAGGCGCTGGGAGAAATTCTCCGGGTGGCTGGCTATCACAGTCCGCACAACCACCAGCCGTCGCCGAGTTGCTCTGCATCGACGCACATGGCCCCGTACGTGTCGACTTGGCCCGAGGGATCCCGGGTACTGTGGATGAACCCCCCAGCGTCGTCGGGAAAACCTGTCCATAGTGGGAAGAATCGGTCGTCGCTCGTCGCGGAGACGGTGCCCGTCACACTGAGAATCTTTTGAAGCCCGGCAGTGGTACCCCGTAAAAATTCGTTCCTGGATCGACCGCCAGCGCCGCCTCGTACATCGGCTTGTGCATTACGAACCACAGCTTCGGCGCATACATACGGTAAGGGGCGACCATCAGCAGGGCACCAGCCAGCAAAGGCGTCAGAACAACTGCGAGCCAGAAGCGGCGGCCCGTCACGATGCCGTAAGCGACGGCGGCGAGCCCTATCAGCAGCGGGATGGTCATCAGCGGTGGCGGCCGACCACCAAACGCCCAGTCGACAACTTGAAGGCGAATGTTCAGCGACCACCACAAGAGAACGCTGACGACGACGATCAAGCCGGCGGTGACTGCGACGACGTCCTTGCGGGCCCACCACGGACCGTTGGCCGCAAGATCGGCGGTCGCGGACTCGATGGACACCGCCGCAGCGTAGGGGAGGGAGGGCCCGTCGTTCGCTGGACGACCCAAACCCGGTCGAGGTCCGTGGACCGGCGGAACCGGCAGGCGGGCGGGGTCATCGAAGAGTGGGTCCGAGGTGACGGACTTGGTGGGGGTTCGGTAGGTGGCGGGGTGGCAGGTCACTGACCCAACCGAGCTCGAGCAATGAGAGGTAGCCCTCGGAGACCCACAGCAGGAGGGTGCCGATCTCGGTGCCATCGTGGTCCGATGCAACAGCGAAGCCAGGGATGGGCCCGTCCGGGCAGCGCGATGCCGCGTATCGCTTGTCCACGACGAGCTCCAGCATGGTGACAGGCCCCCCGGACACGCTCATCCCGTCCACCT
>JBQGEH010000812.1:0-6177 GCA_052039515.1 Nakamurella sp.
AAGGTCTCGTGCAGCGCCACGCCGTCGGTGGTCGCGCAGGTCTGGTCGCGGCCGATGGTGATCCCGGGTGCGGTGCCGGGGGCGTCGGTGACCCGGTAGGGCTGCGGACCGGTCACCAGGGCCACGTCACCGGCGCCCAATTCGGTCCCGTCGACGACAGCGTGACCGCGGGTCACCGCGAGGACGGTCAGCGTCGCGCCGTCGCACACCTCGATCCCCCACGGGGCGGTCATCCGCAGCGTCACGGCGAAGGCGCGGCGCGCCCGGGGGCCGTCGAAGAAGTGGGTGAACGGGTCCACACCGGCCGACGGTAGACGATCACGAAGCATTCCCGGCGCCTGGGCGGTTCCCCGTCCGGACGGTAGCGTCTGGAATGGAGCCATGAGTCAGCCCGCCGCCGCCGGCAGCCGCCACCTCCCACCGCGACCCGTCACGACGTCACACCACCGGTCCCGGCCGACCCGGTTCCACCGGGCGGTCCGATGATCGTCACGCTGGCGGCCGTCGGTGCCGGGGTCACGGGCGGTGTCTACGCGTCCTTCTCGCTGCTGGTCATGCCGGCGCTGCGCCGGCTGGACGGGGTGTCGGCGACCGCGGCGATGACGGCGGTAAACCGGATCGCCGAGCGTGGGCCGTTTCTCGCCGTCTTCGGCGGCAGCGCTGTCTGCGCCGCCGTGGTCGCGCTCGGCGCGGGTGGAGCGGAGCCCGCCGTGCGGTGGGGGCTGGCGGCGCCGTCGCTGGCCGCCGCAGCGCTGACCGTCGCGGTCAACGTGCCGCTGAACCGCCGGCTGGAACGGGAGGGGGCGCCGTTCTGGGCCCGGTACCACCGCCGCTGGACCCGGGCCAACACGGTCCGCGCCCTGCTGTCGGTGGCCGCGCTCGTCGGCGGGACGGCGTCGGCCGTCTGACGCCGCGGCTCAGGAACCGAGGAGCACGGCCACGCGCTCCAGGTGCTGCACGACCTCGGCCCGGCGGTCGTCGTCGAGCTCGGGCCGGAACTGCCGCAACCCGGCGTCCACGTCGCGGGCGCAGCGCGGCAGGGTGGAGGCGTCGGCCAAGGTGACCAGGGTCCGCCGGCGGTCCTTCGGGTCGGTCCAGGTACGCAGGATGCCGTCGGCGCGCAGCTGCGCGACCGCGGTGGACACCATGCTCTGCACCAGCCCGGTGCGACCGACGATCTCGGTGATGGAGCTGTCCGGATGGTCGGCGAGGTCCTCGATCACCGCGATGACACTCGGCGAGACGGCGTCGGTGTCGTTGGACGACGCGCCCGCCACCGTGCGCAGTTGCCGGATCAGCCGGTACAGGCGGCCTGCCTCCATGCGTTCTCGCTCCTCCGCTGCTGGGTCGTGTACGCCACCGGGGCGCCGACGCCGACGGTGACCGGACCGCCGGCGTGGTCACCGACGGTCCGTGGGGCGCGGTCGCTGGACGGTCCGTCCGGCCCGGCAGGTGATTCGGGTCCCGTTCCGGGTCGGATTGGTCGGGATGCATCGGGATCCGGGCCACCGACGGGAACGGCGCCCCACCGGATCCGGTGGAGCGCCGCGCCCGCCCGTCACCCCGCCGCGGACGGTCTCCGGATGCGCAGGGCGTCTGCGCGACCGCCGGGCCGGGTCGGCCCGTCACCGGGCGTCGGTGGCCGACCGGGCGGGCCGGCCGCCCGGTTCAGCGCCGGACGGCGTTGCGGCTGCCGAACTTCAGGTACAGGACCAGCACGATGACCGCCCCGATCACCGAGCCGATGATCCCGGACGGCTGCAGGAACCCGTCCTGGGCGTCCTTGTGGAAGATCAGGTAGCCGAGGAAGCCCCCGACGAACGACCCCACGATGCCCAGCACGATCGTCGCCAGGATCGACATGTGCTGCGATCCGGGGACGAGCAGCCGGGCGAGGGCGCCGGCGATGAGTCCGACGACGATGATGCCGATGATGAGTCCGAGCATGGTCGAGCCTCCTGTCTGGCACGCGGTGCGTGCCCGCTGCGGTTGAAGGCGGCTGATCGACGACCCGTTCCCGGGCCGCCGCGTCTTCGGATGACCCCACCGACGCAACCACCCCTGCAGGTGTGCCACCACACCCCTAGGGAGGGTTAACGTCAGGTGATGTCACCGTCACCGCGCACCGCCCCGCCGGTCCTGGTCGCGCTGGTCGACGACTACGACGTGGTGCTGATCGGGCTGGCCCACATGTTCGACGACTACCGCGACCGCATCCTCATCGCCGAGATCGACGCCAACGCCGACCTCACCGACACGGTCGACATCGTGCTGTACGACTCGTTCGCCCAGCCCGAGTCCGACCACCCGGAGCTGCACGAACTCGCGCGCAGCACCCGCGCCCGCCGGGTCGTGATGTACACCTGGAACTTCCATCCCGACCTGGTCCGGCAGGCGCTGGACCAGGGCGTGCGGGGCTATCTGTCCAAGACGCTGCCGGCCCGCGAGCTGGTCGAGGCACTGGAACGGGTGCACGCCGGCGAGGTGGTGGTGAGCGAATCCCCGCGGCGGGGCGGCAGCGCTCCCGGACTCGACTGGCCGGGCCGGCGGGAGGGCATCACCGACCGGGAGGCGGAGATCCTGGCGCTGATCACCCAGGGCAAGAGCAACGCCGAGGTGGCCGCCCTGACCTACCTCAGCCCGAACACCGTGAAGTCCTACATCCGCAGCGTCTACCGCAAGATCGGCGTCCAGAGCCGCACCCAGGCGGTGCTGTGGGGGGTCGATCACGGCTTCACCCCGGACCACCACCGCATCGACCACTGGCTGGGCGGTCCCTGACCGCCGGTCCGGGCCCGGACACGGTCAGGACAGAATGGGGCGCATGGACGATCCCTTGCTGTGGTTGGAAGACGTCACCGGCGACGCCGCGCTGGACTGGGTGCGGCCCCGCAACGCCGAGACGGTGACCCGGTGGGCCGGCGGGGCGGAGTTCGCCGCGCTGGAGGACCGCATCCTGGCCGTCCTGGACACCGACGCCCGCATCCCCTACGTCACGCCGCGCGGCGCCCACCTCTACAACTTCTGGAAGGACGCCGACCACCCGCGGGGCCTGTGGCGGCGGACCACCGAGGCGTCCTACCGCAGCGGGAACCCGGAGTGGGACGTGCTTCTCGACGTCGACGCGCTCGCCGCCGCGGAGGGTGAGAACTGGGTGTGGTCGTCGGCGCAGGTGCTGCGGCCCGACGCCCGCCGCGCCCTGGTGTCGCTGTCCCGGGGCGGCGCCGACGCGGTCGTGGTCCGGGAGTTCTCGCTGACCGACCGGGTCTTCGTCGACGCCGCCGACGGCGGCTTCACGCTGCCCGAGGCCAAGACCGAGATCGGCTGGATCGACGAGGACACCGTGTTCGTCGGCACCGACCTCGGCGAGGGCTCGATGACCGACTCCGGGTACCCGCGACTGGCCCTGCGGTGGCGCCGCGGCACCCCGGTCACCGACGCCGTCACCGTCTACGAGGGCGTCCCCGCCGACGTCTTCGTGACCGCCTGGCACGACCGGACCGTCGGCCACGCACGGAGTTTCGTGGTGCGCGCGGTCGACTTCTTCCACTCCGAGCAGTACCTCGTCGGGCCCGGTGACGAGCTCACCCGGATCGACGCGCCCACCGACGCGACGCTGACGGTGGAGCGCGAGTGGCTGCTCATCCGGCTGATGACGCCGTGGACGGTGGACGGGACGGAGTACCCGGCCGGGGCGCTGCTCGCGGCCCGCTTCGACGACTTCGTCGCCGGCGACCGGACCCTGCACGTGGTGTTCGCCCCGGACGCGCACACCTCGCTGCACCAGTACGCCTGGACCCGTCACCACCTGCTGCTGGTGGTGCTGCGCGACGTCGCGTCGTCGGTGCTGGTGGCCACCCCCGGGCCGGACGGCTTCACCACGACGACGCTGACCGGACTGCCGGAACTCACCGACATCAGTGTGGTGGGCACCGATTCGGACGCCGCCGACGAGGTCGGCGAGGACGCCGGCGACGTCTACTGGCTGGACGCGAGCGGCTATCTCACGCCGGCCACGCTGCTGCGGGGCGACCTGCGCGACGGGCCGGGACCGGAGACGGTGCGGACGTCACCGGCGTTCTTCGACGCGTCGGGCCTGCGGGTGGAGCAGTACTTCGCGACGTCGGAGGACGGCACCGCGATCCCCTATTTCGTCATCGGACGGCCCGACGCGGGGCCGGGCCCGACCCTGCTCTACGGCTTCGGCGGGTTCGAGATCTCGCTGACCCCGGCCTACAGCGGTGCGATGGGGCTGGGCTGGCTGGAGCGCGGCGGCACCTACGTGGTGGCCAACCTGCGCGGCGGCGGAGAGTACGGACCGAGCTGGCACACCCAGGTGCTCAAGGCCGGTCGCCACAAGGTGCACGAGGACTTCGCCGCGGTGGCGCGGGATCTCGTCGCCCGCGGCGTCACCACCCCCGACCGGCTGGGCGCCCAGGGCGGCAGCAACGGCGGCCTGCTGATGGGCATCATGCTCACCCGCTACCCGGAGCTGTTCGGCGCGTTGGTGTGCCAGGTGCCGCTGCTGGACATGCGGCGCTTCCACCTGCTGCTCGCCGGCGCGTCCTGGGTGGCCGAGTACGGCGACCCGGACGATCCGCAGGACTGGGCGTCGATCGCGGAGTGGTCGCCGTACCAGAACGTCGCCCCCGACCGGGCGGCGAAGCCCTACCCACCGGTGCTGATCACCACCTCGACCCGCGACGACCGGGTGCACCCCGGTCATGCACGCAAGATGGCGGCCCGGCTCGCCGAGACCGGCCAGCCGGTGTCGTACTACGAGAACATCGAGGGCGGCCACGGCGGGGCCGCCGACAACCGGCAGTCGGCGTTCAAGGCGGCGCTGGCCTACGAGTTCCTGTGGGCGCACCTGGACCACTGACGCACCGCCGGGGCCGTGTGCGACGGCCCCGGCGGTCCACCGGTCAGCGGACGGTGAGCCGGACGGCCGCGGCGTTGTTGGCCAGCACCGGATCCCCGGTCCGCAGCGACGCCGCCCCGGCGGCCACGACTCCGCTGCCCTTGGCGGTGGCCTGGACCGTCACGGTGTAGGTGACCGACGAGCCGGCGGCCAGGGTCGACACCACGGGCCAGATGACCAGGCTCCCCACCCGCTTGCCCCCGCCGGTCGAGGTGACCGACACCAGGTTGCAGGGCAGCACCAGCGACGTGAGCACTCCGGACGCGGTGTCCGGCCCCAGGTTCCGGACGGTCACCGTGTAACTGCCGGTCTGGTTCTTCGACAGCTGTGACGGACCGGTCAGCGTCACCCGCAGGTCGGCCTTCTTCGCCGGCGCCGGGGTGTTGGTGAGCGAGAACGTCGCCGCGGACGTCACACCCGCCATCGTCGCCGATCCCTGCCAGGTGCCGGTCCTCGCGTTGGCGGTGACACTGACCGAGGCCACGCCATCCGGGCCGGTGGTGACGGTCGGCGAGGTGTACGTCCCGGAAGCGCCGGAGCTGGGGGCGGCGAAGGTGACGGTGGCACCCTCGACGGGGTTGCCCCCGGTGTCGGCCACCCGGACCTTGACCGGCTGGGCGAAAGCCGTTCCGACGGCGGCGCTCTGACCGCTGCCGGAGACCAGGGTCACCGTGGCCGGGGCACCGACCACCACCGTGTAGGCACAGTCGGTCGTCGTCTGGTTCCCGGCCTTGTCGGATCCGGTCAGGGAGACCGTCTTCGCCCCCAGCGAGGACGTGTCCGCCGGCGCCGACACCGAGTCGACGACGGGACCGGAGCCGGCGTCGCTCACGGTCGCGGTGACGCTGCCGGCGCTGCCGTACGCGAAACTCGGCCCGGGTGCGGCGATGTCACAGGTCACCGACGGTGGCGTGGTGTCCGGCGCCGTGTCGGAGAACGTGTACCGGTCGGGGCCGTAGTCGATGGAGGTGAGCGTGTAGTCCCCCAGCACGCCGGACCCCAGGGAGAAGCCGAAGGCCAGCACCCGGGCGTCCGGGAAGTTTGTCCGCCATTCCGCCAGGGTTCCGTGGTTCGTGCTGCCGAAACCTCCGGTGTGCGACGGCGCCCCGGCCTTGACGAAGTCCTTCGACCCGTTGCTGGCCCACCAGTCGTTTCCGTATACCTACTACCCGAACAGGAACCAGTCGGCCGTACCGTCGATGTAGAAAACCGTGAAAATCTTGAAGCCGCGCGGGATGCTGCCCCATTTCTGAGTG
>JBQGEH010000813.1:0-2029 GCA_052039515.1 Nakamurella sp.
GCCGCCGCGGCGGCAAGGCCGTCGTGCTGGAGAAGAGCGAGCTGGGCGACCTCATCGTGCTGGTGCACGGGCGGCGCCGGATGCCGCTGGCCTACACGCATCTGCTGCCGGCGACGTTCGGCGGCAAGGCGATGTTCAACGTGCAGAACGCGATGGCCGCGGCGGCCGCCGCCTACTGCGCGGGCGCCCACCTGCAGGACATCCGCGGTGGTCTGCGCTCGTTCAGCCCGTCCTACTACTCGGCGCCGGGCCGGATGAACATGACCGACGTCCGCGGCATCAACGTCATCGTCGACTACTGCCACAACGCCCCGGCGATGGTCGCGCTCGGCGACTTCGTCGACCGGTTCTTCGAGGACAACCAGACGTTCGAGCGGCCGCAGCGCATCGGCGTCATCGCCACCGCCGGCGACCGCCGCGACCAGGACATGATCGACCTCGGCGCCCAGGCGGCGCAGCACTGCGACGTCATCGTGGTCCGCGAGGACGACCGGCTGCGCGGTCGAGCCCCGGGGGAAACCGCCGAACTGGTCGCCGAGGGGGCCCGTCGGGCCCAGCAGGACGGCGCCCGGGTACGCCAGATCGACGTGATCCTCGACGAGATCGAGTCGACCCGCGAGGCAGTCGCCCGGGCCAACCCGGGTGATCTGGTGGTCATCTGCGTGGACCGGGCCCGGGCGGTGTGGGACGAGCTGCAGGTGATCGCCGGGCGGGCCCAGGCGGGCGCCGAAGACGTCTGACCACCGATCAACACCTATCAAACATCATACGTCATATGTATGCTGAGTCCTCGGGGAATGCGAGTTCCCGACGCGGCGGCCGACACCGGCGCGCCCCGTTCTCGACGAGGAGAAGGCCGACATGTCGACATCCGGGTACGCCGCTGCGCGGTACATCGGTGACCACCGTTTCGAGGTGACCACGCTGGCCGGGCGCGCGCCCGGTGCCGGCGAGGTCGAGATCGCCCCCGCCTACACCGGCATCTGTGGCACCGACCTGCACATCGCCGCCGGGCACATGGACGCACGGGTGACCACCCCGGCCGTCATCGGGCACGAGACCGCCGGGCGCATCACCGCTCTCGGCGCCGGCGTGACCGGTTGGTCGGTGGGCGATGCGGTGACCGTCATGCCGTTGCGGGTCGACGGGACCTGCCCGGCCTGCCGGGCCGGCCACCAGCACGTCTGCGAGCACCTCGACTTCATCGGCATCGACTCCGCCGGCGCCCTGGCGCAGCGGTGGACGGTGCCCGCGGACACCCTGATCGCACTCCCCGACGAACTCGATCTGCGGACCGCGGCCCTGCTCGAGCCGACTGCCGTCGCGGTCCACGACGTCGACCGTTCCCGTCTGGCCGCGGGCGAATGCGCCGTGGTCGTCGGCGGTGGCCCGGTGGGTCTGCTCATCGCGCTGGTCGCCGCCCGCCGAGGCGCTCAGGTGCTGCTGGTGGAACTGGACCCCGCTCGCCGGGCGATGGCCGCCGAGCTGGGTCTGACCGCGGTCGACCCGCGGACCGACGACGTGGCCGCGCTGGCGCGGGACCTGTCCGCTGGGGCGGGCGCGCACGTCGCCTTCGAGGTCTCCGGCTCCCAGGGCGGTCTGGACACCGCCGTCTCCGCGCTGGCGGTGCGCGGCCGGATCTGCCAGGTCGGCATCCACGCCGAACGTCGCTCGATCGATCTGCACCGGTTCTTCTGGCGGGAGCTGGAGCTGGTCGGTGCCCGGCTGTACCGGCGGGAGGACTTCGCAGCGGCGGTGGAACTCGTCGCGTCCGGGGCGGTGCCGGTGGAGCGCCTCATCAGCGAAGTCGTGCCGCTGGCGCAGGTCGCGGACGCCTTTGCGGTGCTGTCGTCCGGTGGCGCCATGAAGGTGCTGGTCGACTGCCAGGCCGGGAGCGCGCGATGAGCGCTCCGTTCGACCTGACCGGTCGGCGCGCCCCGGGCCCCCGGGCGAGCCGGGGGGTCGGCCGGGCCCACGCGGGCGCCCGGGCCCCCGCCCGCGCGGCCGGCCACGGCGGCGCCCGCCCGGG
>JBQGEH010000814.1:0-9101 GCA_052039515.1 Nakamurella sp.
TCGAGCACCCGATCACCGAGGCGGTGTACGGGGTGGACCTGGTCGTGGCCCAGCTGCGGATCGCCGCAGGCGAGGGCGTCGGCTTCGACGAGGACGGCCTCGTCCCGTCCGGGCACGCGCTGGAGCTGCGCATCAACGCCGAGGACCCGCGGCGGTTCCTGCCCGGCCCCGGCGTCGTCACCGAGTGGGTCGAGCCGGCCGGCGACGGCGTCCGGGTCGACGCGGGCTACGCCGCCGGCAACACCGTCACCCCGCACTACGACTCGCTGGTGGCCAAGCTGATCGTGCACGGCCCGGACCGTGCGACCGTGCTGGCCCGGGCCCGGGCCGCGGTCGCCGCGTTCCGGATCGCCGGTCCGAAGCACAACCTGCCGTTCCACGCGGAGCTGCTCGACACCCCCGAGTTCGTCTCCGGCGACTACGACACCGGCATCGTCCCCCGGATGCGCGCCTGACCGCGGCCGGTCGTCACGCCCGGTGCATCGTTTGCCCGCGGACGGGGTAGGAGACCGGCAGGCCGAAACCACTGGCGACCACCGGTGCGGCCCGCTTCCCGCCGCGCCGGCTCTCCCTGGACCCGGCGCCCGCCGGGTCCCCGGCGATCGAGGTGCGTGTGAGCCTTGATGATCTCGTCCGCGACGGCCGCCTCCCCGCGCCCGGACTGCACGTCGTCGCCGGCTTCGAGACCACCTTCCTCCCGATGTACGGCGTCGACTCCGCCCGTCTGAACGGTCATCTCGACCGGTGGCGGTCCGACGTGGCCGCGGTCCGTGACGCCGGGGTCCGGTACCTGCGGCATGCGTTGCGCTGGAACGACATCGAGCCCGTGCCGGGTCACTATGACTGGGCCGCCGCGGATCTCGAGATGGCGACGCTGCGGGAGTGGGACATGGTGCCCGTCCTGGACCTGGTGCACCACACGTCCTATCCGCGGTGGCTGGACGGCGGTTTCGCCGACGCCCGGTTCCCCGCCGCCTACGAACGTTTCGCGTCCGAGGTGGCCGAGCGGTACCCGTGGATCAGCGCCTACACGCTGTTCAACGAGCCGTTCGCGACGCTGTTCCTGGCCGGTCACGAAGCGCTCTGGCCGCCGTACCGCAGCGGCCTGACCGGTTTCCGGGAGCTGCTGACCACCGTGCTGCCGGCGCTGTCCCGGGTGGCGGCCCAGTGGCGCCGCCGCCTCCCGCACGCGGCGCACGTGTGGATCGACACCGCCGAGCAGCACGGCGGTTCCGGTCCGCACGCGGCCTACGCGGCGCTGGCCGACGACCGCCGGCACGTGGTGCTGGACCTGCTGCTCGGCCACGACCTGCGGCCGGGCCGGCCGTTCCTGGACCAGTTGCTCGCCGACGACGCGATGCGGGCCACCGTCGCGGCGCTACCGCCGGTGCAGGTCGATCTGCTCGGGCTGGACTACTACCCGCACTCGGAGTGGTTCTACGACGACGACGGCGGGCACGCTCCCTCGCCGCAGCCGCAGGGCTTCGCCGCCGTCGCCCGCCGGTACGGCGACCGCTACGGGCTGCCGATGATGCTCGCCGAGACCAACATCCGCGGCCTCCCGTCGGACCGGGTGAGCTGGCTGAAGTACATGGTCGAGCAGTACGAGCAGGCGCTGGCCGACGGCCTGCCGTTGCACGGCTTCTGCTGGTTCCCGCAGGTCGACTCGTGTGACTGGGACTCCCTGCTGGCGCGGGCCGGCGGTCGCCGGGACCCGGTGGGCGTGGTCTCGGTCGACGACGACCGCCGCCGCCGCCGCACCGTGCTCACCGCTGCCTGGGAGTCGGTGGCCGCCGGGGCGGGGGCCGCCGACCTGCCCGCCTACCGCTGGCAACCGCCCCACGACGTCGACCTCCGTGGGTTCGCCGCGTCCGTCGACTGGACCTGGCAGGACCCCGCGCACCACACCGTCGCCCCCGTCCCGGTGGACCTTCCCGGTCCGCCTCCCGGAATCGAGAGTGAGCCCATGACCACCGATCTCGTCGTCCTGTCGCACCTGCGCTGGAGCTGGGTCTGGCAGCGCCCGCAGCACCTGGTGTCCCGCATCGCCGGCCGCATCGCCGCCGACCGCGGCGCACGGACCTGGTTCGTGGAGGAGCCCGTCGGCGCCGACGTCGCCGCGCCCCGCATCGTCACCGAGGCGGCCGGCCCGGTCACCCGGGTCTGGCTCGAGGTGCCGGCGGCCGATCCCGACCGGCACCTGGACTTCGGCGCCCCCGAGGCGCAGGACTACCCGGAGCTGCTCGCGGCGTTCCTGGCCGACCGGGCGGTCACCGCGCCCGACGTCTGGCTGTACAGCCCGATGGCCTTCGACCTCGCGCAGCGGCTGTCCCCCCGCCGGCTGGTGTACGACGTGATGGACGACCTGGCCTCGTTCGCCCAGGCGCCGTCCGGACTGGTGCTGCGCCAGCGGCGGGCGCTGGCCGAGGCCGACACCGTCTTCACCGGCGGACGGTCCCTGCACCGCGGCGTGCTCACCCAGCGTCGGCAGCGGGTGCACCTGCACCCCAGCGGGGTCGAGACCGCCCACTACGCCCGCTCCCGTGCCCTGCGGCGGCCGCACGAGCGCCCGGTGGCCGGGTACGTCGGCGTCGTCGACGAGCGTCTGGACCTCGACCTCATCGCCGACGCGGCGGCGCTGCTGCCCGACTGGGAGATCCGGGTGGTCGGCCCGGTCGCCAAGATCGACCCGGCCGCCCTGCCGCAGGCGGTCAACCTCCACTACCCTGGGATGGTCGCCTACGCCGACCTGCCCGCCGTCATGGCCGGTTTCGACGTCGCGCTGATGCCGTTCGCGCTCAACGAGGCCACCCGGTCCATCAGTCCCACCAAGACGCTCGAGTACCTCGCCGCCGGGTTGCCCGTCGTCTCCACCCGGGTGCCCGACGTGGTGGCCGACTTCGCCGACTGCGTGCACCTGGTGACCGGGGCGGTCGAGCTGGCCGCGGCCTGCCGCCGCGCGATGGCCGGTCCGCTGCCCGACGTCGCCGCCGTGCTCGCCCGCCACGAGTGGGACGCGATCGCCGACGCCATGTGGTCCACCGTCTGGCCGGACCAGGTCGTGCTGCCCGTACCCCGGGTGCCCGCCACCGGCACCGCGGTGTCGGCGTGACCGCCGGGACGGCCGTGCCGGTCGCGGACCCGGACGGGCTGGCCCGCGATCTGGAGACGGCCCACCGGCGCGCCGTCGGCGCGGCGCGGGCGGGCCTGCAGGACGCGGCCCTCGGGCCGATCCGGCTGGCCGGCAGCGGGGTCGGCTCCCTGGCCGAGGCGGCGGTGAGCTCGGCGACCCCGTTCCTGCGGGCGCCGCTGCTCAGCCGCATCGGCCGGGTGATGGCCCTGCACCCGCCGCGGCCCGACGCGGGGATCTGCCCGACCTGTGACGCACCGGCACCGTGTGCGACGCTGCTGGCAGTGTGGTGAGGGGGCGACATGGACACCGACCTGATCGTCGTGGGCGCCGGCGCCTTCGGACTGACCGTGGCCGAGCGCTGCGCGACGGAGCTCGGCCTGCACGTCACCGTGCTCGACGTGCGCGATCACATCGGCGGGAACGCCCACAGCGAAACCGATCCCGAGACCGGTATCGAGGTGCACCGCTACGGCGCGCACCTGTTCCACACGTCGAACCGCGCCGTGTGGGAGTACGTCAACCGGTTCACCGCGTTCACCTCCTACGAGCACCGGGTGTGGACCCGCCACCGCGGCGAGGTGTTCCCGATGCCGATCAACCTGGCCACCGTCAACCAGTTCTTCCGCACCGCCCTGAGCCCGGACGAGGCGCGTGCGCTGATCCGCGACCAGGCCGCCGAACTCGCCGGCCGTCCGGTGACAGACCTGGAGAGCAAGGCGATCTCGCTGATCGGGCGGCCGCTGTACGAGGCGTTCGTCCGCGGGTACACGGCCAAGCAGTGGCAGACCGACCCGACCCAGCTCGACGGCGACATCATCAGCCGGCTGCCGGTCCGCTACACCTACGACAACCGCTACTTCGCCGACACCTGGGAGGGGCTGCCGGTCGACGGCTACACCGCCTGGTGGAGCCGGATGGCCGACCACCCGCGCATCGACGTGTGTCTGGGCACCGACTTCCTCGCCGACGGGCCGTACGGCCGCGCCGCGGTGCAGGGCCGGCTGCCCGTCGTCTACACCGGACCGCTGGACCGCTGGTTCGGCCACCGCGAAGGCGCCCTCACCTGGCGGACACTGGACTTCGAGTGGGAGGTGCTGCCGGTCGGCGACTTCCAGGGCACCTCGGTGATGAACTACGCCGACGAGGACGTGCCCTTCACCCGCATCCTCGAGTTCCGGCACCTGCACCCGGAACGGTCGCACTACCCCGACGACCGCACCGTCATCGTGCGCGAGTTCTCCCGGTTCGCCGACACCGGGGACGAGCCGTACTACCCGGTGAACAGCCCCGCCGACCGGGAGCTGCTCGCCGTCTACCGGGAGCTGGCCGCCGCCGAGGACGACGTCTTCTTCGGCGGCCGGCTCGGGACGTACAAGTACCTGGACATGCACATGGCCATCGGCTCCGCCCTGACCATGGTGCGCAACGTCCTCGCACCGCGCTTCGCGCCGTCGGCCACGCGCATCGGACCACCGGTCGGCGATGTCCGCCGCACGGCCGCCGTGCGGCGCTGAGCACGGCGGAGTGCGTGCCGGGGACGTCCGGTGACCGGGTCGCTGGGCCGTTCGACGGACGGCGTCCCCGACCGTGCACACTCGCCGACACGTTGGTGCACAGGTTTGCCGCGCGGGTACGGCCTGAGTACGTTCGTGATGTTCGCTCCCGGCCCGCCTGCCGCGGCGGCCTGACACCCGGTTCCCCCCGGACCGATCCGGCCGAGGGATGCGCGTGCACGACCATTCGACAGACGAGAAGTGAGGCCGAAGTGGCATTGCCCCAGTTGACCGATGAGCAGCGCGCTGCCGCCCTGGAGAAGGCAGCGGTCGCCCGCAAGGCCCGGGCGGAGCTGAAGGAGCGGCTCAAGCGGGGCGGGACCTCGCTGAAGCAGGTCCTCGACGACGCGGAGTCCAACGAGGCGCTGGCCAAGCTGCGCGTGTCGGCGCTGCTGGAGTCCATGCCGGGGGTCGGCAAGGTCCGCGCCCAGCAGCTGATGGAGCAGTTCGAGATCGCCCCCAGCCGCCGGGTGCGCGGCCTGGGCGAGCGGCAGCGCCAGGCGCTGCTGACCGAGTTCGGCGACTGATCACCCCCGCTGACCGCGCGACCGTGGGGCAGCACGGCGACGGTGGTGGGTCGGGTCCGACATCCCTGACGTCCCTGGAACAGCCGGGGACAGCACGGTCGGAGAGTGCCGTGGAGAGCGACAGCGTGAGCCCCGAGGGCGTGAAGCCACCGCGCCGGGGCCGACTCTTTGTGCTCTCCGGACCCTCCGGCGTGGGCAAGTCCACCCTGGTCACCCGGCTCCGGCGGGAGCTGCCGGACCTGCACTACTCCATCTCGGCCACCACCCGCCGCCCGCGGGCCGGCGAGGTGCACGGCCGGCACTACTTCTTCGTCGACCACGACGAGTTCGAGCGGATGATCGCCGACGGCGAGCTCCTCGAGCACGCCTTCTTCGCGGGCAACCACTACGGCACCCCGGCCGCGGACGTGCAGCGCCGGCTCGCCGCCGGGCAGGACGTCCTGCTGGAGATCGAGGTACAGGGTGCGCGCCAGGTGCGCTCGGCCCCGTCGGTGGGCGCCGAGGCGGTGCTGCTGTTCCTCGCCCCGCCGTCCTTCGACGAACTGGCCCGCCGCCTCGTCGGCCGGGGGACCGAGAGCGCGGAGGTGCGGGCCGCCCGGCTGGACGCCGCCCGCGCCGAGCTGGCCGCGGAGTCGGAGTTCGACGAGACGGTGGTCAACACCGACGTCGATGCGGCGACCGCCGCCTTGGTACGCTTGATGACTTGAGCCCTGGTGCGTGCCCGTCCCCCCTCGGGACGGGCACTGCCGCGCGCTCGCACCCGAGTGGTCCCGGCCCCGTCCGGAGCCGCATCGCAGACGAACCGGAGTTCACGTGACATCACCGTCCAGCACGCCCGCGCCCTCGGCCGCCCAGATCGCCGCGGCCGGCATCACCTTCCCGCCGATCGACGAGCTGCTGACCCACGCCAGCTCCAAGTACGCGCTGTCGATCTACGCCGCCAAGCGGGCCCGCCAGATCAACGACTACTATTCCCAGCTCGGTGAGGGCCTGATGGACTACGTCGGTCCGCTGGTCGAGCCGATGCCCCGCGAGAAGCCGCTGTCCATCGCCCTGCGCGAGATCAACGGCGGGCTGCTCGAGCACACCGAAGGCGAGTGACCTCCGGCGCGTCCGCCGTCGCGCCCCGGGTCGTGCTCGGGGTGGGCGGCGGGATCGCCGCCTACAAGTCGGCCGAGGTCGTACGCCGGCTGGCCGCGCTGGGTGCCCAGGTCACCGTGACGCCGACCGCGGCCGCGTTGCGGTTCGTGGGGGCGGCGACCTTCGAGGCGCTGTCCGGACGTCCGGTGCTCACCGACGTCTTCACCGACGTCCCGTCGGTGGCGCACGTGCACACCGGTCAGGACGCCGACCTCGTCGTGGTCGCGCCGGCCACGGCCGATCTGCTGGCCCGCGCCGCCCACGGGATGGCCGACGACATGCTGACCGCGACGCTGCTGGTCACCCGCGCTCCGGTGCTGATGGTGCCGGCCATGCACACCGAGATGTGGGCGCACCCGGCCACCGTGGCCAACGTCGTGACCCTGCGGTCCCGCGGCGTGACCGTGATGGACCCGGCCGTCGGGCGGCTCACCGGACCGGACTCCGGACCGGGGCGGTTGCCCGAACCCGAGCAGATCGCCGCGGTCGCCGAGCTGCTGCTGCACCGCCGGGACGCGCTGCCCCGCGACCTGGAGGGGGTCCGGGTGCTGGTGTCGGCCGGTGGCACCCGCGAGGACCTCGACCCGGTCCGGTACCTGACCAACCGCAGCTCCGGACGGCAGGGTTTCGCCCTGGCCCAGGTCGCCGCCGACCGTGGCGCCGACGTCACCCTGGTGGCCGCCAACACCGCGCTGCTCACGCCGCCCGGCGTCACCGTCGTCCCGGTCACCGACGCCCGGCAGCTGCACCACGAGATGCTGACCCGGGCCGCCGCCTCCGACGTCGTCGTGATGGCCGCCGCGGTGGCCGACTTCCGGCCGGCCGAGCGGGCCGCCGCCAAGATCAAGAAGACCGGCGACGACGGGGCCCCGACCCTGGAGCTGGTGCGCAATCCCGACGTGCTCGTCGACCTCGTCGCCGCCCGGCCGCCCGGGCAGCTCGTGGTCGGCTTCGCCGCCGAGACCGGCGACGCCGCCGCCGACGTCCTCACCTACGCCCGGGACAAGCTCGCGCGCAAGGGATGCGACCTGCTCGTGGTGAACCGGGTTGACGACAATCGCGGCTTCGACGTTCCCGACAACGCGGCCACCGTGCTCGCCGCGGACTCCGACGCGCCCGTGGCCGAGGTGCCGTTCGGACCGAAGACGCTCGTCGCCGCCGCGGTGTGGGACGTGCTCACCGCCCGTCTCGGCGCCCGGTGATCGGCCGACCCGTCCGGTGGGCACCGTATCGTGGGTCCGCCGGACGGTCGGACCGGCCGGTGCCGTACTCGTCCTGACCCCGTCCCGGTCCCGGCCGGGCACCGACCGACCAGCGTGTTCCCGTCAGCCCGCGAGGGCGTCCGATCTCCCAGGAGCCAGCACATGACCTCCCGCCTGTTCACCTCGGAGTCCGTCACCGAGGGACATCCGGACAAGATCTGCGACGCGATCAGCGACTCGATCCTGGACGGCCTGCTCGCGCTCGACCCCCGCAGCCGGGTCGCGGTCGAGACGATGGTGACGACCGGACAGGTGCACGTGGCCGGGGAGGTCACCACCGAGGCCTACGTCGACATCCCGACGATCGTCCGGGACACCGTGCTGGGCATCGGCTACGACTCCTCGGCCAAGGGCTTCGACGGCCTGTCCTGCGGGGTCAACGTGGCCATCGGCTCCCAGTCACCGGACATCGCCCAGGGCGTCGACGAGGGCTACGAGGCCCGGCTGGCGGGCGGCTCCGAGGACGCGGTGTCCCGCCAGGGTGCCGGCGACCAGGGCCTGATGTTCGGCTACGCCTGCTCGGACACCCCCGAGCTGATGCCGCTGCCGATCGCGCTGGCCCACCGGCTGTCCCGGCGGCTGACCGCGGTGCGCAAGTCCGGGGCGGTGGACTACCTGCGCCCGGACGGCAAGACCCAGGTGACCATCGAGTACGTCGGCGACCGGCCCGTCCGGGTCGACACCGTGGTGCTGTCCACCCAGCACGCCGCCGACGTCGACCTGGACACCACGCTGGCCACCGACATCCGCGAACAGGTGGTCGAGCCCGAGCTCGCCACGCTCGGCATCGACACCGACGGCTTCCAGCTCTTCGTCAACCCGACCGGCCGTTTCGTCATCGGCGGCCCGATGGGCGACGCCGGGCTGACCGGCCGCAAGATCATCGTGGACACCTACGGCGGCATGGCCCGGCACGGCGGCGGCGCGTTCTCCGGCAAGGACCCGTCCAAGGTCGACCGGTCCGCGGCGTACGCGATGCGCTGGGTGGCCAAGAACGCCGTCGCCGCCGGCCTCGCCGAGCGCATCGAGGTGCAGGTCGCCTACGCCATCGGCAAGGTCGACCCGGTCGGGCTGTTCGTGGAGACGTTCGGCACCGAGCAGGTCGACCCGACCAAGATCGGCGACGCCATCCTGCAGGTCTTCGACCTGCGGCCGGGCGCAATCATCCGCGACCTGGACCTGTTGCGGCCGATCTACGCCCCGACCGCCGCGTACGGCCACTTCGGCCGCACCGACGTCGACCTGCCCTGGGAGCACACCGGACGCGCCGCGGACCTGAAGTCGGTCCTCGGGCTGTAGTCCCGTTCCGGGGGCGCCCGGCCCTGCAGGCGTGTTCCCAGGGCCGAGCCCCGGCCCGGGGGTCGCGCCCCGTTGCAGGGGTCCCGCCCCGTGCCTCGGGGGTCGCGCCCCGTTGCAGGGGTCCCGCCCCGCGCCCCGGGGTTCCCGCCCCGTGCCCCGGGGTTCGCGCCCCGTCCTCGGCGTCCCG
>JBQGEH010000815.1:0-4862 GCA_052039515.1 Nakamurella sp.
TGCCCGAGCCCCGGTCGCAGCAGCCCGAACTGCTGCTCCCCGACGTCGCGGCGTGGCGTGACTGGCTGGCCGACCACCACACCGAGCCGCTCGGCGTCTGGCTCCGGCTGGCCAAGAAGGGCGTCACCGATCCGACGTCACTGACCTACGAAGAGGCCCTGCAGGAGGCGCTCTGCTACGGCTGGATCGACGGGCAGGGCCGGTCCTGCGACGCCGCCACCTCGTTCCAGCGCTTCACCCCACGCCGCGCCCGCAGCGTCTGGTCGCAGCGCAACGTGGAGCGGATCGCCCAGCTCGTGGCCGAGGGCCGGATGCAGCCCGCCGGTCTCGCCGAGGTCGAGCGAGCGAAGGCCGACGGCCGCTGGGACGCGGCCTATTCCCAGGCCAGCCTGATCGACCCACCCGATCTGATGGCGGCGGTCGCCGAGGTCCCGGCGGCCGCGGCGATGTACGCCGTCCTGACCAAGCAGAACCGCTTCGCGTTGGCCTTCCGGCTCGACGGGCTCAAGCGTCCGGAGACCCGGGCCCGGCGGATCGCAGAGGTCGTCGCCATGCTCGCCGGCGGCGAGACCCTCCACCCGCCGAAGCGGACCCGACCCGAGGGCTGACGCCGGCGGAACGGTCGACCTCGCCTCCTCGATGCGGTGCTCCGGCAGCTCCATTCGGGTGGCGTCCAGTGACTCCACGCAGTCACACCGGTACCGTTCGGCATCTGACGTGGGCTGAATCGTCGCAGTGAACGATCGACGGCGTGACGTCAGCTCGTGGGGGCGATGAGGTCGACGCAACGGCCGGGCGAGGTGGGGGCGATGACGCGGCGGGGGACATCGACGACCGGGCGGGTCCTGGCGGGGCTGCTGGCCGTCGAGATCGCCGTCTTCGTGCTCACCACGGTCCCCGGGGTCCGCTCCGGACCGGGCTTCCTCAGCTGGGCCGACGGCTGGTTGCAGGGTGGTCTGTACGTCACGGCCGCCGCGGTCGCGGTCACCCGACCGCTCACGTCACCGGTCGACCGCCGCCTGGGGTGGGGGGTGGCCGCAGCGCTGCCCGCGCGGGCCATCGCCTTCGTGGTGCAGCTGGGCTGGGTCCGCACGCTGCGCCCGCCTCCGTACCCGTCCCTCGCCGACGTCGGCTGGCTGCTCTTCTACCCGCTGCTGCTCTGGGGTCTCGTGGCGTTGGCCGGCTCCGCCGTCCGGCACCTGTCGCTGAGCGTGCTGCTGGACGGCCTGACCGGTGGGTTGGCGGTCGGCGCAGTGGCCTACGCCGCCCTGGCCGGCACCCTGGCCACCTTGGCCCGCCCCGCCGACACCGCGGTGGTCCTGGTCAATCTCGCCTACCCCCTGCTGGACGTCCTCGTCCTGGTGGTGCTGCTCGGCGTCTTCCTCGTCCACCGGCGTACGCCGCCGCCGGCGGTGTGGGTGCTGGCGGCCGGGGTGGTCGGATTCGTCGTCGTGGACGCCACCTACGTCTTCGTCGCCGCCACCGGCGGGCTCGCGCCCGGCGGGTCGCTGCAGGCGCTGTCCGCGATCGCCACCGGCGTGATGGCGGTGGCCGGTCTGGTCCCGGGCCGGGAGACCCGACGCCAGGACGGCACGCCGCTGCCGCGGCTGCTGCTGCCCACCGTGTTCGCCCTGGTGGCGCTGTCCGTGCTGATCTACGGGCAGTTCGTCGTCCTCCCCGGGCTCAGCGTGTGGCTCGCGGTCGGGGCGCTGGTCATCGCCATCGTGCGCACCCACGTGAGCCATCGGATGCTGCGCAGCGCCGCCACCCACCACCGGGAGGCGCGCACCGACGAGCTGACCCGGTTGGCCAACCGTCGGGCGTTCAACGAGACGGTGACGCAGGCGCTCGCCGGGCGTCCGGCCGAGCGCCCGCTGGCGCTGCTGATCGTCGACCTGGACGACTTCAAAGGGGTGAACGACTCCCTCGGACACCACCACGGGGACGAGTTGCTGATCCAGGTCGCGTCACGGCTGCAGCACAGCCTGCGCGGCGGTGACCTGCTCGCGCGCATCGGCGGCGACGAGTTCGCGGTGATGATCGACGGCGCCGGCGCCGAGCTCGCCGGTGACGTCGCCGAGCGGCTGCGGGGGAGTGTCCGCACGCCGGTGCGGATCGGGGTCGCCGATCTGACCGTCACCGCCAGCGTGGGCATCGCGCTGTTCCCCGGTCACGGCCGCGACCCGGGGGAGCTGTTCCAGCACGCCGACATCGCGATGTACAACGCCAAGACCAGCCGCACCGGGCAGGCGTTGTTCACCCCCGAGCTCTACCGCACGAGCCGGGCGCGACTGGAGACGGTGGAGCGGCTCCGGGCGGCGATCGTCGAGCACCGGATGGAGCCGTGGTTCCAGCCCCTGATCGGGCTGGGTCCCGACACCGTCCTCGGCGCGGAGGCCCTGGTCCGCTGGCGACAACCCGACGGGACCACGCTGCCGCCCGGGGCGTTTCTCAGCCAGGTCGAGAGCGCCGGCCTGATGACGCTGCTCACCGAGGAGATCCTCGACCGGTCGTTGGCGCTGCTGGCCGGTTGGCGGTCGGCCGGGTCGATGTCCACGGTGGCGGTGAACGTCTCGGTCGCCACCATCCTCGACGTGTCGTTCCCGCAACGGGTCTCGGAGCTGTTGGAGCGCCACGGGGTGCCGGGGGAGGCGCTGGAGCTGGAGTTGACCGAGGACCTGTTGATGGCCGATCCGGTGCGGGCGCGACGGGTGATCGACGCCCTCGGCGCGGCGGGCGTGGGCATCGTGGTCGACGACTACGGCACCGGATACTCCTCGTTGTCCTACCTGCGGGACCTGACCGGGATCCGGGGCCTGAAGCTGGACCGTTCGTTCGTCAGCGGTCTGGACGCCGACGCACGTGCGCGGGCCATCGTGGCGTCGACGATCACGCTGGCGCGGGCGTTGGACCTGCGGGTGGTGGCCGAGGGTGTCGAGACCCGCGCCGAGCGGGACGTGCTGGTGGGTCTGGGGTGTGAGCTCGCCCAGGGGTACTACTTCGGCCGGCCGATGCCGCCGGAGATGTTCGCGGCGACCCTGGGTCAGGCGACCGCGGACCTCGCTCCGCCGGTCCCGGGAAAGGTCGTCAGCTGACGTCGCCGGCGGCCTGCGCGGCCCGCTTGCGGCGTCTGCCCTCGTGCATGGCCTGCACGCGCGCGACCGGGATGGTGTGCCCCTCGTCGACGAGCTCGGTCGGAAGTCGTTGCGGGACCGGCAGGCTCGTCCGCCACGGGTCGGCCGCACCGACCACCCCGGGGACCGTGCGGATCGTGAAGTCCTCGGGGGTGACGTCGTCCAGGTCGTCCCAGGAGACCGGGAACGACACGGGCACACCGGCTCTCGCGCGCGGGCTCCACGCGGCGACCAGCGTGGCGCCGCCGGAGCGCGTCGAGTCGACGAAGACCCGGTCCCCGCGGTCGTCGCGGATGTAGGCGACGGTGGCGAGATCGGTGTCCAGCGCGGCGCTGCGGACGCCGAGCGCCCGGGTCGCGGCGGCCGCGTCGTCGGGCGTGGTCTCCGGGGTCACCGGCACCAGGATGTGCAGTCCCTTCGCACCGCTGGTCTTCACCGCGCCCCGCAGGCCGACCTCGTCCAGCGCCCGCTGCACGAGACGGGCGGTCCGCACCACGGTGCCGTCGCGTCCCCATCGCGGGCGGTCGCTCGCCGCGGGTGGGTCGAGATCCAGGACCAGCCAGGGCACCTCGTGCTCCGGCTCGGTCAGCACCGTGGCGTGGTATTCCACGGCGCGCTGGTTGCCGAACCACAGCAGGGTCCGCACGTCGTCGGCCACCGCGTAGTTGATCTCGCGGTGTCCCGCCGCCGACCACACCGGGAGCCGGGTGATCCAGTCCGGCGCGGCCGGCGGCAGGTTCTTCTGCATGAACGGTTGCTGGCCGGGGCGGACCCGCACCACCGACAGCGGACGCCCGACGAGCCCGGGCAGCATCCGGTCGGCCATCGCCTCGAGGTAGTCGATCAGGTCACGCTTGGACGCGTCGGCCCCGTCGAACAGCGGTTGGTCCAGGTTGGTCAACTCGACCCCGGACCGGGTCTCCACCGTGCGGGCCATGCCCGTGTCCCCTCGTGTGACTGTCGTGTCCGTCGACCGTAGCCGGGGCGGACGGTGACGCCCGGACGGGGCTGACGGTCAGTAGACCACCTGATCGAAGTAGATGGACCTCGCAACGATGACACTCGGTGGCGCTGACCGGAAGTCACCTCTGGCGTCTCACCCATTCGTGCCCTACAGTCCCTTTTCTCCCCCATGATGCCGACCTGTCCGTGGTCGTTGCGTGGGTGGAACTGACAAGGGGGTCGGTGTGAAGAAGTGGGGCGTGACCGCGGTCGCGGTCATGGTCGGACTGTCGGTGGTGGTGCCCGGCGTGGCGCACGCCGCCGACAAGGTGATCGTGGTGCCGGCGGACTTCCTGCCGGCGCTGAGCGACACCAGAGCCACCGGGCACTACGAACTGGTCGGCACGGCGTTGCGCATCTACACCGAGGGCAACACGAGGACCGACAAGGTCGCCGAGTACGTCGCGTCCGGCGCGGCGCTGGCGGACGTGGGCGAACCGTCGCTGAACTACACGCAGAAGTCGGGCAGCATCCCGCCCGGCTTCCAACTGGTCACCGATTTCGACAACGACGGTACGGCCGACGGGATCCTGGTCGGGGAGAAGGTCTACGGCAACGACTGGTGGGCCAGCGACGGGTCGCAGGACTTCGTCAAGGCCGGGGCGCCGTCGCACGAGGCCGGGTCCGGCAGCGCCAATCACGGGACCCTCGCCCAGTGGCGGACAGCGTTCCCGAACGCCCGGGTGCTGGCCTTCGGCTTCTCCCTGGGGTCCGGCGTGCTGGGGG
>JBQGEH010000816.1:0-4868 GCA_052039515.1 Nakamurella sp.
CACCCACAAGCGGTACCGGGCGGACCACCTGCTGGAGGCCTACGAGGCCAAGCACGGCCACCCGCCGGAGAACGGCTGGGACGACATCCCCGACCCCGAGACGGGTGTCCGCGGCAACTGGACCGAGCCGCGCGACTTCAACATGATGCTCAAGACCTACCTCGGCCCCGTCGAGGAGGAGTCCGGGCTGCACTACCTGCGGCCCGAGACCGCGCAGGGCATCTTCGTCAACTTCGCCAACGTCAGCACCACCGCGCGGAAGAAGCCGCCGTTCGGCATCGGCCAGATCGGCAAGTCGTTCCGCAACGAGATCACCCCCGGCAACTTCATCTTCCGGACCCGCGAGTTCGAGCAGATGGAGATGGAGTTCTTCGTCAAGCCCGGCGAGGACGAGCAGTGGCACCAGTACTGGATCGACGCCCGCACCGACTGGTACGTCGACCTGGGCATCGACCGGGACAACCTGCGCCACTACGAACACCCGCAGGAGAAGCTGTCGCACTACTCCAAGCGGACCGTCGACATCGAGTACCGCTTCGGCTTCCAGGGCTCGGAGTGGGGTGAGCTCGAAGGCGTGGCCAACCGCACCGACTTCGACCTGTCCACCCACAGCGAGCACTCCGGCAAGGACCTGTCCTACTTCGACCAGGAGACCGGGCAGCGCTGGACGCCGTTCGTCATCGAGCCCGCGGCCGGGCTCACCCGGTCGCTGATGGCGTTCCTCATCGACGCCTACGCCGAGGACGAGGCGCCCAACACCAAGGGCGGCGTCGACAAGCGCACCGTGCTGCGGCTCGACCGGCGGCTCGCCCCGGTCAAGGCCGCGGTGCTGCCGTTGAGCCGCAACGCCGACCTGTCGCCCAAGGCCCGCGACCTGGCCGCGGAGCTGCGGAAGAATTGGAACGTCGAGTTCGACGACGCCGGCCAGATCGGCAAGCGCTACCGCCGCCAGGACGAGGTCGGCACCCCGTTCTGCATCACCGTTGACTTCGAGACCCTGGACGACCAGGCCGTCACCATCCGCGAGCGGGACACCATGAGCCAGCAGCGCATCGCCCAGGACCGGGTCCCGGCCTACCTCGCCGGCGAGCTGCTCGGCAGCTGACCGCACCGGGACGGGGCCACCCCGGCCCCGCCCCGCCGCGGGGGCTCACGGGGTGAGGTCACCCGGGTAGAGGAACTCGTCGGCCGGCACCGTCGTGGAGTGGAACCACGCCTGCAGGAACGCGGTCTCGTCCTTGCCGGCGATCGAGATGACCAGCGTCGCGAACTGCGCCCACGACGCGCTCTGCCCGGAGCGCTCCTCGATCCAGCCGAGCAGCAGCTCGTCGAACTTCTCGTCGCCGAGCTCGTGCCGCAGGGCGTGCAGGGCGAGCGGCCCGCGCGAATACACGGCGCCGAACTCGTTGCCCGCCCCCATGTCGTACAGCGGACTCTCCCAGAAGGCCGGCCGGTCCTTCGTCGACGCCACCGTCCGGCGGTACTGCTCGTCCAGGTCGGCGCCGCCGTTCTCCGCCCACAGCCACTCGGCGTAGCTCGCGAAGCACTCGTTGAGGCAGATGTCGGCCCACCGCTGCACGGTGACCGCGTCGCCGAACCACTGGTGGGCGAGCTCGTGCACGACCGTGCTCTCGGTGCCCATCCCGGCCGAGTACACCGGCCGGGTCTGGGTCTCCAGGGCGAAGCCGAAGCTGTCGGCGAGGTAGATCCCGCCGGCCGAGTCGAACGGGTAGGGCCCGAAGCGGCTGGCCAGGAAGTCGACGAACTCGCCGGTCCGCTCGGCCACCGGCCGCGCCGCCTCGGCGCCCTCGGCGTAGGCGTTGATCACCGGCAGTCCGGCGGTGGTGCTGTCCTGGGTCTGGGTGAAGGTGTCGATGTAGAGGGTGGTCAGGTAACTGGCCATCTCCGAGTCCTCGGCCCAGCCGAACACCTCGTGCCCGTCCGCCGGCGCCGGCAGTGCGTCGGTCACCGGCAGTCCGTTGGAGATCACCTTCCAGCCGTCCGGGACCTGTGCGGTCACGGCGAACGTGGCGCGGTCGGTCGGCGTCTCGTTGACCGGGTACCAGGCCGAGGCGGAGAACGGCTCGCCGATGACCACCACGCCGCCGGAGTCCAGCGTGAACCAGCCGCCGTCGGCCAGGCCCGAGGTGCCGCTGGTGATGGCGCCGGGGGTGCCGCCGTAGGTGACCTCGACGGTGGTGGCGGCCCCCGGCTCCAACCCGGTCTGCGGGGTGACGACGAGCTTGGCGTCCTGCTGGGCGAAGCGGGCGGGGGTGCCGTCCACGGTCACCGTGGACACCGTCAGCGCCGGTTGCAGGTCGAAGGAGAACCGGCCGAGCTTCTCGCTCGCGGTGACGGTCGCGTCGATGGCGGTGACCGCGGCGATCTCACCGGAATCCGGCTCCCAGGACAGCCCGACCCGGTACGCACCGACGTCGTACCCGCCGTTGCCGGCGTCCGGGTAGTACGGGTCACCGGCGCCGGCCGCCCCGACGGAGCCGTCCGGCTCGACGTCCGGCGGCGGTGACGCCGTGGTGCCCGCGCCGGCGGAGTCGGTCGGATCGGCAGGCGAGGTCGGCACCACCGACGGCGGCGTGATCGTGCGGTCGGAGCTGCCGGTGACGGTCGGCGACGAGCCGGCCACCACTCCCGGGGTCCCCATCACCGACCGGTCCGGCCGGAACCCGATCACCAGCGCGACCGCACCCACCGTGGCCAGCACCAGGGACAGGGCGAGCCAGCGTCGGCGCGTCGGGGACATGACGCGACCCTAGCGGCCGGGTCCGACAGCGGGTGTGCGTCGACGGGCGGCGCGGCCGCGGCGGACTGGCAAGATCGACCCATGATCGGGCAGCGGCGGACCGCCGGGCGGGTGCTCGGCCGCTACCTCCTCGGGTCGGTCGTCGTCGCCGTCCTCGTCGTCGCCGGCGTCGCCGTGCGGGTCGCCACCACCGCCGGGGTGGACCAGCGCGACCCGGTCGACGCCATCCTGGTGCTGGGTGCGGCTCAGTACGACGGGGACCCGTCCACGATCTTCCAGGCCCGGCTCGACCACGCGCTCACGCTCTACCGGGCGGGGGTCGCCGCGCACATCGTCACCGTCGGCGGCTCGCAGGCCGGTGACACCTACACCGAGGCGGGTTCCGGCCGCACCTACCTGATCGGGCGGGGCGTGCCCGAGGACGCCGTCGACGCGGTCGGGGAGGGCAACGACACCCTGGTGAGCCTGCGGGCGGGTGCAGCCGAGCTGCGGGCCCGCGGCTGGTCGTCGGTGGTCCTGGTGACCGATCCCTGGCACGCCTACCGCAGCAGTGTGATGGCCCGTGACCTCGGTCTCCGCGTCGAGGTGTCCTCGGTCGACCGGGGTCCGGCGGCGGGATCGTCGGTGGCCCTGCGCTACCTGCTCCGGGAGACGCTGGGCACCCTGTACTACCGCCTGGTCGGCGGTTCGTCCGGTCTCGGCTACGAGGTGCTGTGAGGACGTCCACGCCCCGCCCCGGGGAGTTCCGGTGACCGGCTACCCGCTGGCCCGCTACGCCGCCGCGGACGCCGAACGGCGGCTCACCGAGGGCCGCAAGGAGGCCGTGCTCCCCGGCGCGGACGCCATCACCCCGCGCGGGCCGTTCGCCCGCGACCGGGCCCGGGTGCTGCACTCGGCGTCGTTCCGGCGGCTGGCCGGCAAGACCCAGGTGGTGGCGCCCGACGAGGACGAGGTGCCGCGCACCCGGCTGACCCACTCGCTCGAGGTCGCCCAGATCGCCCGCGAGATCGGCGCGTTGCTCGGCTGCGACCCCGACCTGGTCGACCTCGCGGGGCTCGCGCACGACATCGGGCACCCGCCGTTCGGGCACAACGGGGAACGCGCGCTGGACGAGGTGGCCCGCGACATCGGCGGTTTCGAGGCCAACGCGCAGAACCTGCGGCTGCTCACCCGGCTCGAGGCCAAGGTCATCGCCCCCGACGGCGCCCCCCTCGGTCTGAACCTGACCCGGGCGGCGCTGGACGCGGTCGTCAAGTACCCGTGGACGAGACCGGCGGCCGGCGGCAAGTTCGGTGTGTACGCCGACGACGCCGCCACCTTCGCCTGGGTCCGCGAGACGGTCCCGGCGGACGTCCCCGCGACGGCGACCTGCCTGGAGGCCCAGGCGATGGACTGGGCCGACGACGTCGCCTACTCCGTGCACGACGTCGAGGACGGCATCCACAGCGGGCGCGTGGATCTGCGCACCCTCACCGACCCGGCCGAGCGGCACGCGGTCTGCGTCAACGCCACCGGCCGGCACTCCGCGGAGTCGGCCGACGATCTGGAGCAGGTGCTGCTGGACCTGCTCGACCTGCCCGTGGTGGACGCGGCCCGCCGGCTGCACGGCACCCCGGCGGGGGAGAGCGCGTTGCTGCGGATGACCAGCGAGCTGACCGGGCGGTTCGCCACCGGCGCGGTGCTGGCCACCCGGCAGGCCGCCGGCGACGGGCCGCTGCACCGCTACGACACCGGTCTCGTCGTCCCCCGGGTGCTGCAGGCCGAGGTGGCGGTGCTCAAGTCGATCGCCCACCTGTACGTCATGCAGGACCCGGTGCGCCAGGAACTGCAGAACCAGCAGCGGCGGCTGCTCGCCGAGCTGGTCGGGCGGCTCCTCGAGGTGGGGGCGCCCGCACTGGATCCGGGGTTCGCGGTGCTCTTCGTCGCCGCCGACACCGAGGCCGAACGGCTCCGGGTCGTCGTCGACCAGGTGTCGCTGCTGACCGACGCGCAGGCCTTCGCGCGGCACCGGCGGTGGGTGCTGCCGCACTGACCGAGGGTCGGGGCCGCCACTAGACTCGCCAGCGTGGCGGGACGGATAGCGGACGGGGACAAGGAACGCGTCCGC
>JBQGEH010000817.1:0-1782 GCA_052039515.1 Nakamurella sp.
CGTCCGGATCGAGGGTGGCGTGGTGGGCGGTCACTCCGAGCTCGGCGGCGAGCGTGCGGGCGGCGGCGGTGCTGTCGGGGCGGCGACCGGCGACGGTCAGCTCGGTCACCCCCGACTCGGCCAGGGCGAGCAGCGCTGCGAGCCCGGTGCCGCCGGCCCCGACCAGCAGCGCCCGCCGGAGGCCGGTGACGCCGGCGGCCCGCAGCGCTCCGGCGACCCCGTCGACGTCGGTGTTCTCCGCCGCCCAGCCGCTCTCCATGCGGACCAGCGTGTTGGCGACCCCCAGCCGGCGGACCCGAATGCTGACCGTGTCAGCGACGGCGGCCGCCACCGGTTTGCCCGGCATCGTGACGCTGAAGCCGATCCACTCCGGACCGGCGCCCTGCACCAGGGGGGTCAGCCCGGCGCCGTCCGGGCCGATGTCGATCGCGTCGTAGGTCCAGCCGTCCAGCCCCGAGGCCCGGTAGGCGGCGCGGTGCAGCGCCGGGGACAGCGAGTGGCCGACGGGTGACCCGAGGACGGCCGCGCGCCGCGGGTCAGCCGAAGACACCCGCGGCCCGGGCCTGCTCGACGCACGCGTTGTGCTGGTCGAGGGTGACGCTGAAGCACGACTGCCCGGTCTTGGGGTTGACCTTGACGAAGTAGAGCCAGTCGCCGTCGGCCGGGTTGAGCGCCGCAGCCAGCGCGTCCGGGCCGATCCCGCCGATCGGGGTGGGCGGCAGCCCCTCCTGCGCGTACGTGTTGTACGGGTTGGGGTCCGACCGGGCCTGCTCGGTGGTGGCGATCTGCGACTCGCCCTGCGCGTAGTTCACCGTGGAGTCCAGCTGCAGCCGCATCCCGTCCCGCAGCCGGTTCTGGATGACCCGGCTGACCTTGCTCATGTCGCCGGTGATGGCCTCCCGCTCGATGAGCGAGGCGATGACCGCGACGTCGTAGGGCGTCTGACCGGCCACGTCGGACGGCGTGGTCGAGATGCCGCTGGTGTTCCAGTACACCGCCGATGCGCTCAGCAGGTACTTCAGCACCACCGCCGGGTCGTCGGTGGGCGGGATGTTGTAGACGCCCGGCGCGATCATGCCCTCGAGGCGCCGGTCGGGGTCGGTGCTCGCGGTGACCCGCGGGACGGCCCAGTCGACCAGTCCGAGCGCGGCCACGTCGCCGGTGCGGATCACCTGCCACAGCTGGTCGGCGGTGAAGCAGCGGGACACCCCGTTGAGCGGGACGCAGGCGGCCTCGGTGATCTGGGTGACGTACCCCGGTGCGGTGTCGCCGGCGGGGTCACGGGTGTCGGCCAGGGTCACCCCGGGGATGAGGTCCACCCGCCCCACCCGGTTGGCGTCATCCAGCATCGCCGCGATCGTCGACGACACCGACGCGCCCTCGCGCACCTTGTAGTAGCCGGGCTGGATGGCCCGGATCCCGTCGTTGCCGTCGGCGCCGGCCACGAACGCGTCGACGCTGGCCACGACCTTGGCGTCGTGGAGCGCGGTGCCGATCTGGCGGCTGCCGTCGTTGGCGTTGACCCGGACGATGGTCTCGGTGGTCCCGGCCCCGGCGTAGTCGGCCGGCGGGACGACCTCCTCGGTCGACCACGTCCGGATGAGGACGAACGTCGCGCCGGCGATGATCGCCAGCACCAGCACCGCGATGAACGACGACCGTCGCCGGCGGCGCCGCCGCTGTTCGTCGGCCAACCGGCGGGCCCGCCTGTCGCGGGTGACCTCCCGTGGCAGCGTCGCCTGGTCGGCGCGCGTCGTCTTCAGCGCCGCGCGCAACTCCGCC
>JBQGEH010000818.1:0-5896 GCA_052039515.1 Nakamurella sp.
CCGTCGTGAGTGCGTTCAGTGTGTCCAAGGTCGTGGTGACGGGTGGTGCGCAGGGGATCGGTGCGTCGATCGCGCATCGGTTGGCGTCGGAGGGTCTGTCGGTGTCGATCCTGGATGTCAACGATGTGGGGGCGAAGGAGACCGCGGAGCGGATCGCGGCGGAGACCGGGTCGGAGTTGTTCGGGTTCGGGTGTGATGTGACCGATCGTGAGCAGGTGGGTGAGGTGTTCGCGGCGGCGGCGGAGGCGATGGGTGGTCTGGACACCTACATCGGCAATGCGGGGATCACCCGGGACGGGATGTTCCACAAGCTGAGTGAGGACGACTGGGATCGGGTGATCGCGGTGAACCTGACGGGGGTGTTCAACGGGTTGCGGGCGGCGGCGCCGTGGTTGCGGACGCCGGGGGTGCCGGGGCGGGTGGTGTTGGTGTCGTCGGTGGTGGCCAAGGCCGGCAACCTGGGGCAGATGAACTACATCGCGGCGAAGGCGGGTGTGGTGGGTCTGGTGCGGTCGGGTGCGTTGGAGTTGGCGCGGTTCGGGACGACGGTGAACGGGGTGCGGCCGGGGTTCATCGAGACGCCGATGACGGCGGCGATGCCGGAGTCGGCGCAGGCGGTGATGACGGCGAATCCGTTGGGGCGGGCGGGTCAGCCGGCGGATATCGCGGGGGCGGTGGCGTTTTTGTGCAGTGATGACGCGTCGTTCGTGACGGGTCATGTGTTGGACGTCAACGGCGGCATGGCCCTGTAGCACCGGTGTCTCGGCGGGGCCTCGGACTGCGGTCCGGAGCCCCGCTGCGCTCCCGGGATCAGTCGGTGAGGAAGAAGCGCACGAACTCGGCGGAGGCGTCCGGGCCGTTCGGGTCGGTGTAGGAGCCCTTCGGGTCGCCGCCGAACCAGGCGTGCCCGCCGCCGGTGACCATCAGCGACTCCGCGATCGTCCGGCCGCCCAGCGTGTGCCGGGTCCGCACGTACGCCCGGCCCGCTTCGCTGCCGTGCTCGACCTCGCCGTCGGACGCCGCCGGGTGGGCGAGCAACCGGGCCCGGACGATCGCGCCGGCGTTGGCGGGCGAGACGGTCGTGTCCCGGTCACCGTGGACGACCAGCACCGGCGTCGGGTGCGGGGCGGGCGTGTGGCCGCCGGAGGACATCCGGCTGAACGCGGAGCCGACGTCGGAGGCGCTCGCGTACGGCAGCCCGGAGTGCACACCGACCCGCGCGAACACCTCGGGGTAGGTGGCCGCCATCACCTCCGCCATCGCACCGCCCGCGGACAGTCCGGCGACGAACGTCCGGGACGGGTCGACGTCCACGCGGGTGCCGATCTCGACGACGATCCCGGCGATCAGCGCGGGCTCCCCGCGGCCGTGACGCTGGTCGTCCGGCTGGAACCAGTTCCAGTAGCCACCGGGGTTGGCCGACCGGGCCTGCTCCGGGTAGGCGACGACGAAGCCGTGATGGTCGGCCAGCCGGTTCATGCCGGTGCCGACGGCGAAGTCGGCGGCGCTCTGTCCGCCGCCGTGCAGCATCACGACCAGCGGTGCCCGGCCGCCGAGTCCGGCGGGGACGTACAGGTGATAGGACCGGGAGCCGGCGGCACCGGTGTGCACCAGCGGCGGACCACCCAGGGTGGACGACACCGGTGCGGCGTCGATCGTGCGGTGGGCAACCATGCGGGGTCCGATCGGCCGGGCCGGTGCCGTGTCGACGCCGGATGGGCGCGCCGAGGGTCACGGCACGCGACCTCGATCCTCCCACCCGCGGCGCGTCGTCACCGGGGTCCGGGCCGTCGACCGGGCGTGATGATGCCGACCGGTCGGCTGCGTCACGTCCCGCGGGGTCCGCGGTGCGCGCCTAGCCTGACCGGATGGAGATCACCGAGGGAGTCACGGTCGTCGGGCAGGGCCGGGTCCGGACCCCGGTCGACCGGGTCGAGCTGATGATCGGCGTCGAGATCGACCGGGCCGAGCCGGGAGCGGCGTTCCACGCCGCGGCGGCGAGCGTGGCGTCGGTGCTGGGGGTGCTGGGCGACGCCGGAGTCGACTCGCGGCACGTCCGGACCGCCGACCTGCGTCTCGGGCCGCGGACGAACTGGGTCGACAACCGCGAGGTCGTGGTCGCCTACACCTCCGGGCAGCGGCTGATCGCCACCCTGGAGGGACTGGAGGGCGTGCCCCGGCTGCTCGGGGACCTCGCCACCACCGGCATCGAGGGCGTCCGCTTCGACGGCATCGCCTTCTCCACCGGCGACCCGGCGGAATACTTCGTGCAGGCCCGTCGGTACGCGATGGACGACGCCCGGCGGAAGGCCGGGGAGTACGCCGAGCTGGCCGGACGCCGGCTCGGGCCGGCGCTGTCGGTGCGAGCGATGGCGGGTGGTGGCGGCGGAGTCCTGGTGCCGGAGTCGGCGATGGCCTACCGCACCCACGCGAAGATGCCCGTCGCCGCGGGCGAGTCGTCGGTCGACGTCAGCGTGGAGGTCGTGTTCGCGCTGCTCTGAGTGGCCGGGTGGGGGAGTCCGAACGGGAAGCCTGCAGGGGATGTCGTCGTGGGGACCGGCGCCGTTCAGTGTCAGCGGACGCCGGTCGGGGAATCGGCGGCGGCCAGGCCCGCCGCGAGCAGCATGTCCCAGCCCTCCCGGAACACGGCACCGAGATCCTCGGGGTCGTCCAGGTCGGACGCGACCGCGGCGCCGGAGCGCAGCATGAGCAGCTGACGGGCCAGCCGGCGTGGCCGGGGGTGACCCAGCCGCGCGAGCGCCTCGGCGGTGATGTCCATCAGCCAGCTGCGCTGGTCGACGGTGACCACCCGCGCCGGGTGGTCGGAGCCCGCGAACTCGGCGGCGGCGTTGACGAACTCGCACCCCCGGAACCCGCCGGCGGCGCGGTCCTCGACGAGCGTGTCGGCGATCGCGGCCAGCGTGGCCCGGGGGTCGGCGTCCCGGTGCAGGGCCTGGATCCGGTCGCGCATCCGGTCCGCCCGCAGGCGTAGATAGGCCTCGATGAGGTGCGTCTTGGACGGGAAGTGTCGGTAGAAGGTGACCCGGGTGACGCCCGCGTCCGCGATGACCCGCTCGACGCCGACCGCGTGCAGTCCCTCCCCGTAGAACAGCCGCTCGGCGGCGTCGAGGATGCGCGTCCGGGCCGCCGACGGCCGTGCGGGCCGGACCGGGAGCGCGGACGCGCCGTCCAGGCGTTCGGAGATTCTCGACGACATCTGTTGCCTTCCTGCGGTGTCCAGGCTAACTTAACGGACATCAGGTGGAACCACCGTTCTACCTCTGTGATTCTACGGGACGGCCGTACGGACGACCTCGAATCGTCCGTCCGTCCTGTGTCCGCTGTGCCTTCTCCTGGAACCGGAGGCCCGCAACCCCGCCGTCGGCTCGGCTCCGGCCGATCCGACCGTCCGCCGCATCCCTGCCACCCGACAAGGACGTCCCATGGCTGATCTGACCCCGCTGCCCGCCGCCGATCTCGACGCCGCCATCGCCGGCGACCGACCCGTGCTCGTCGACTTCTGGGCGCCCTGGTGCGGCTCGTGCCGGCTGCTGGCCCCCACGGTCGCCGCGCTGGCCGACGAGCTGCACGACGAGATGACCGTGTACGGCGTCGATGTCGAGGACGCCCCGACCGTCGCCGCGCAGGCCGGCGTGATGAGCGTCCCCAGCCTGGTGCTGTACCGCGACGGGGTCGAGGTCACCCGCATCACCGGCGTCAAGAGCCGGTCCGCGCTCCGCGACGCCCTCCGCTCCCACCTCGTCCCCGCCAGCTGAACCCCGACCGCCCCGTCACCGCCGACGAAGGAGAAGCCCTGCCATGCCCCGTGTCCCGTACTTCCCGCCCCAGGAACTGCCCACCGACCTGCAGCCGCTCGGCCCGGACCCGTTCTACGGGATCCTGGCGCACCGGCCCGAGATCCTCCGCGAGTGGAACGCCCTCGACAAGGCGTTCTTCGGTCCGTCGTCCCTGGTCGACAACCACATCAAGGAGGAGGCGCGCCGCACCCTGGCCCAGGGGGTCGGCTGCCGGTTCTGCGCCTCGCTCGGCACCCCGCACGACGAACACCCGCCCGCCCGGGAGGCGCTGGCGGTCGCCGTCGCCGAGCTCATCGCCACCGACCACCATCAGGTCGACGACTCGACCTTCGCCGTGCTCCGCGAGGAGTTCAGCGACGCCGAGATCGTCGAGCTGCTCGCCTGGATCTGCTTCAAGCTGGGCTCCAACATCTTCGGCGCCCTGATGACGCTCGCACCCGCCACTCCGGCCGAGATCGACGGCTACGCCGCCTTCGTCGCCGGCACCCCGGTCGCGACCTGATGAGCGTCAGCGCGCCCGTCGCCGAGGACGTCGTCATCGTCGGTGGCGGACCGGCCGGGTACACCGCCGCGGTGTACCTGGCCCGGGCGGACCTCCGCCCGCTGGTCGTGGAGGGGTCGTCCTGGGGCGGTCTGCTGCAGGAGACCACCGAGGTGGACAACTTCCCCGGCTTCCCGCGCGGGGTGTTCGGACCGCAGCTGATGTCCGACATGCGGGAGCAGGCGGAGCGTTTCGGCGCACGGTTCGTCACCGACGACGCGACCTCGATCCGGCTGGCCGCCGACGGCGGCAGCCGGCACGCGGTCACCGTCGACGGGATCGCCTACACTGCAGCCGCTCTCGTCCTCGCCACGGGAGCCCGGCACCGCCGGCTCGGCGTCCCCGGGGAGGATGCCCTGTCCGGTCGGGGCGTCAGCTACTGCGCCACCTGCGATGCCGCCTTCTTCCGCGGGCGGTCCGTGTGCGTCGTGGGCGGCGGGGACAGCGCGATGGAGGAGGCACTGTTCCTGGCCCGTTTCGCGTCCCGGGTCACCATCGTGCACCGCAGGGACGACCTCCGGGCGTCGGCGGCGATGCGGCGACGCGTCGACGCGGTGGACACCATCGACCGGTTGACCCCGTACGAGGTGGAGGAGTTCGTCGCCGGGCCGGACGGGGCGCTGGCCGCCGTGCGGCTGCGGCACCGCCGCGACGGCGGTACCCGTGAGCTGCCGACCGCGGCGGCGTTCGTCGCCGTCGGCCACCACCCCCGGTCGGAGCTGGTCCGCGGACAGCTCCCCCTCGACGACCAGGGCTACGTCCGGGTCCTCGACCGGTCCACCCGCACCGCCGTCCCCGGGGTGTTCGCCGCGGGTGACCTGGTCGACCACACCTACCGGCAGGCCATCACCGCGGCCGGCAGCGGATGCCAGGCCGCGCTCGACACCCAGTCGTATCTCGCGGCTCTCGCCGCCACCGTCTGACCCCGTCCCCACCACCGTCAGGAGTCCCGATGACCCGCATCGCCCCCGCTGCCGTGGGCAGCAACGTCTACGAGCGCACCATGGGCCACCGCCCGCAGATCCTGGAGAACTGGTTCCGGCTGGACGCCACGATGCGCTTCGGCGGGACGCTGGACCCGCTGCTCAAGGAGGAGGTGCGCCGGGTGCTGGCCGACGGCGTCGGCTGCACCTACTGCTCGTCGCTGGGGCGCCCGGACCCCACGACCTGGTCGGCCCGCACCGCGCTGGCGGTCGGCTTCGCCGAGGTGCTGTGGGAGCACAGCACCTCGCTCGCCTCGGTGGACGACGCGGTGTTCGGTGTGCTCGCCGAGGAGTTCGACGAGGGTGAGATCGTCGAGCTGACCTGCTGGGTGCTGTTCCTGTTCGCCGCCCAGGGTTTCGGCGCCGTGATGCACCTGCCGCCGGCGACCGACGACGAAGTGGCGGGTTATCAGGACTGGCGGCGCGCGGCCGTGGTGCCCAGCGCCTGAGCGCCACGGGTCTCAGCCGATCCGGCGGACCTCGAACTCGCACGCCGGCTCGGCGATCGCCTGCTGCGCGTCCACGAGCCGGATCTCGCGGGCGCCGACCCGGTC
>JBQGEH010000819.1:0-2446 GCA_052039515.1 Nakamurella sp.
GCACCTCGGGTCGCCCGTTCCGACGGATCTGTCGTCGCTGGCCGACGGGCTCGCCGACACCACCGCGCCGACGTCGCTGGACTCCACCAGCGCCGTCCTGGACCTGCTCGCCGTCCTGCGACACCACGCCGCGGCGGGGACGTCGACGGCGCTCCCGTCGGCCACCACCGACCGGCTGGTCGCACTGGCGGACGGTCCCGAGGGTGCCGACGACCTGCTCCGCTCGACGGTCCTGGAGACCCTGTCCCTCGCCCACGCCGACGACCGCGCCGCCCAGGTGGCCGCCGCACTGTCGTCCCGGGTCGACCCGGCGTCCGGGCGCCTCGGCCCGGCGGGCGGTGCGACCGGCTCGGTGGACGCCACCTACCTGTTCGCCCGCCTCGTAGATCTGCGATTCGCCGAGATCGCTTCCGCCGCCACCCGCGACGCCCTGGCCACGGCGGCCGCGGACGCGCAGGCCCCGCCCGCCTCCCGACTCGAGGCGGTGGCCGCGCTCAAGAACGCCGGCGACGACCGCTGGCAGCAGTACCGGCAGCTGGCGACCGACGTCGCGGCCACGCAGCCCGCCACCGTCGACCAGACGTCGCTCGGCGCCTACCTGCAGGTGATGGAACCGGCGGTGCAGGTCGACCCAAGCATCCGGACGGCCACCCTGACGGCCTTCGACCCCGGCGCGGACGAATCGACCCAGCGCCTGGCCTGGGCGGCGCTGCGGCTGTCGTACCTGTTCGCCGACGAGACGGAGGTCGCCGGCATGTTCGCCGGTCTGCAACAGCAGATGAAGAGCTGGGCGGACACGCCCACCACCCCGTTCCCGCAGCTCCTCGCGGCGGCCGCCATCATCCCCGGGTCGCGGGTCATCCCGTCCGACTCGTCCTACCTCGAGGCGCTGGGAGCCAGGATCGCCGGGCACCGGGGCTGCCGGGACGCCGCGACATTCTTCGCCCTGGACGGGACGAGCGGCGGCACCTGCAGCGTCATCCTCACCCTGCAGTCCCGCGGGGTGCCCGGCGGTGCCGCGTGACGGGCGACGTCGTGCTCGAGCTGCGCGACATCGTGAAGTCCTACCCGGGCGCCGGCCGCGGCCGCCGCGTGACCGTCCTCGGCGGGGTGTCGCTGCTCGCCGCCGCCGGTGAAGTCGTCTGGGTCCGCGGCGGGTCCGGCTCGGGCAAGTCGTCCCTGCTGCGTGTCGCCGGCCTGCTGTCGACGCCGGACGCGGGCACCGTCGAGGTGCTCGGCCATCCCGCGGTGGCGCACCGGGCCGCCGACATCCGCCGCCGGAACATCGGTTTCGTGTTCCAGCAGGCCAACCTGCTGCCCGACCTGACCGTGGTGGACAACCTGGTCGTGGCCGGTGCGACGTCGGCGGCGGCGGCCCGCGAACGGCTCGCCGGCTGGAACCTGCAGCACGTGGCCGATCGTCCGGCCAAGCAGATCTCCGGCGGCGAGGCGCAACGGGCCGCGTTCTGTCGGGCGTTGGTGCACGACCCCGGGCTGCTGCTCGTCGACGAACCCACCTCGGGGCTGGACGACGTCAACACCGCCGTCGTCCTGGACGAGATCCGCGCGGCCCGGGCCCGCGGTTGCGCGGTCGTGGTGGCCAGCCACGACACAGCGATCTCCGAGGTCGTCGACCGGGTCGTCACCATGAGCGAGGGCCTCCTTGTCTGACATCACCGTCCTCGCCCGGTCCAGCGTGCGGGCCAGTCTCACCCGCCAGCGGGCCCTGCTGCTCCTGATGGTCGTCTTCGTCAGCGGACTGCTCGTCTGCAACGCGGTGGTCGGCGCCGGTCTCGACCGGTACGCGCGGTCGATCCGGTCGACCTCGGCGCTCAACCTCATCGAGGTGTCCTCCACGACGGCCTCGGCGACCCGCGCCGTGGACACCGCCGGGCTCAGCGACATGCGGGGGATCCCCGGGGTGACGGCGGTGTTCCCGTGGACCCAGGTCGACCTCGCCCTGTCCGACCCCGGCGACTGGCCCGACGCCACCACCAACCCGGGGTCACTGTGGGCCACGCCGTACGTGCCCGGGATGCTCGGACCGGTCGTGGCCGGGAGCGTGCCCGCCGCCGGCCTGTCCGACGACGAGATCGTGCTGCCGCTGACCGTGCCGGGCGGGTCGCTGACGTCGCTGGTCGGGCGGACGGTGTCGATGGAGTACACCCGGGTGGTCGCCGCCGGTCAGGGCGAGCCGGCCGCCCGCTCGTTCACCGTGGTCGCCATCGTGGACAACTCCGTCCCGGACAAGGCCGGGCCGACCCCGTCCTACGTCTCCGAGGATGCGCTGCAGGCGATGCTGGCCGACTCCGGCGTGGACGGCAGCGGACCGCTGACGTTCCCCAGCGCCTACGTCCAGGTGTCCGGCACGGACGTGCTGCCGTCGGTGCAGGCCGCGCTCTCCACCCAGGGGTTCGCGGTGTCCAGCCTGGCCGCCCAGGTGACG
>JBQGEH010000820.1:0-3123 GCA_052039515.1 Nakamurella sp.
CGCGAGCACCACCGCGACGACGGCCAGCGCGGCGCCGGCCGTCAGCAGCAGCCGGGCGGCGGCCGGGCGGCTCAACCGGCGCTGCCGCGGCCAGAGCACGATCAGCAGCATCGGCACCACGTAGAGCAGCCAGGCCACCACCTGCACGACGACCGGCTGCGGCTGGATGCCGAGCACCCCACCGAGCAGCGACGCCTGGACCGAGCCCGGCCGGACCAGCCAGCTCAGGTCGGCGACGGGGTGCTGGCCGACGGTCAGCCAGGCCGCCTCGTGGGCGGCCTGCAGCGCCGACATGACCAGGCCGCCGGCCACCAGCACCAGCACGATCCCGGTGAGCCGGAAGAATCGGGAGAGGTTGAGCCGGGTGCCGCCCCGGTAGACCAGGTAGCCCAGCACGATCGCCACCGCCAGCCCCAGGACCACCCCGGTCGCCGCGGACAGCGGCGACACCGCGGCGCCGAACGCGGCGAGCAGGAACACCGAGGTCTCGAAGCCCTCGCGGAGCACCGCCAGGAACGCCATCGAGACCAGGGCCAGCGCCGAACCGCGGGCGAGCGCACCGGCGGCGGCCGTCTCCAGCTCACCCTTCAGCCCCCGGGAGTGGCTGTTCATCCACAGGATCATGTAGGTGACCATGACCACCGCCACCGCCGCGACGACGCACTCGAGCATCTCCTGCTGCCGCTGCGGCAGGTGGGCGTCCACGACGGACAGCGCGATCCCGCCGGCCCGGCAGAGGGCGACCGCGGCGCCCACCCCGAACCACATCCGGCGCAGCGCCCGCCCGGCGTCCACCCCGCCGTTGCGGCGCAGGAAGGCGGCGACGATGCCGACGATGAGCGAGGCCTCCAGGCCCTCACGCAGCCCGATGACGAAGGTCGTGAGCACGCATCCCGCTTCCCGTGCCGGGGCGTCCGGCCGACGTCACGGCCCGGTCGGGCCGCCGACTTAGGCAGCCCTAAGTGAGCGAAGGCTAACACAACAATTCGGCCCGCCGGGGTGGCGTGGACCACCCCTCGGCGGCGGCCGGACACCCCCTCCCGCCACGGGCGATAAGCTCCCCGGAATGACCATCCGGCCCATCGTGATCTGCGGTGAACCCGTCCTGCACCGCCCCACCGAGCCGGTGACGGTGTTCGACGACGAGCTGAAGACGTTCGTCGAGGACCTCTTCGAGACCAACACCGCCGCCCACGGCGCGGGACTGGCCGCCAACCAGGTCGGCGACCCGCGGCGGGTGTTCATCTACGACTGCCCGGACGACGAGGGCGTGCGGCACCGCGGCTACGTGGTCAACCCGACGATCGAGACCTCCGCGATCCCGGAGACGATGCCCGACCCGGACGACGACTGGGAGGGCTGCCTGTCCGTACCGGGTGAGAACTACCCCACCGGCCGGGCGTCCTGGGCGAAGGTCACCGGCGTCGACACCGACAACGCACCGGTCGAGGTCGAGGGCACCGGCTTCTTCGCCCGCTGCCTGCAGCACGAGGTCGACCACCTCGACGGGCACCTCTACATCGACCGGCTCATCGGCCGGCACCAGCGCGCCGCGCGCAAGATGGTCAAGGCCAACGGCTGGACGACACCCGGCCTGAGCTGGATGCCCGGCGTCGACGCGGACCCGTTCGGTCACTGATCGACGTCCGGCGGAACGTCCGGTGAGGGTCGTCGCCGACCGGACGATCGGCCCATTTCGGTTGCGCCGTCCCGTGTTCGGCCGCCGCGGAGCGGGACCGGGCCGCCGGCGCCATCGGGTCACGAGGATAGGGTCGGACGTGTGACGGCCACCGAGAGTCCTGCCCGGTCCACCGCGTCGATGGTGGTGGTGGCGAACCGCCTGCCGTTCGACATCGAGAAGCACGCCGACGGCACGACGACCACGCACCAGTCCCCCGGCGGACTGGTCACCGCCCTGGAACCGATCCTCAGCCGCCGCGCCGGCGCCTGGATCGGCTGGACCGGCTCGGCCGACCACGAGCAGGAGCCGGTGCTCGCCGACCAGCTGACGCTGGAGCCGGTGATGCTCTCCGAGCGCGAGGTGCAGGCCTACTACGAGGGCTTCTCCAACGCGACCCTGTGGCCGCTCTACCACGACGCCGTCGCCGAGTCGGAGTTCCACCGGGACTGGTGGGAGAGCTACGTCGCGATCAACCAGCGCTTCGCCGACCGGGCCGCCGAGGTCGCCGCCCCGGGCGCCACGGTGTGGGTGCACGACTACCAGCTGCAGCTGGTCCCGGCCATGCTGCGCAAGCTGCGCAACGACGTCCGGATCGGGTTCTTCCTGCACATCCCGTTCCCGCCCGCCGAGCTGTTCCAACGGCTGCCGTGGCGCACCCAGATCATCCGTGGGCTGCTCGGCGCCGATCTGGTCGGCTTCCAGCTGCCCGGCGGCGCCCGCAACTTCGCCCGGCTCGCCCGCACGCTCGCCGACGTCGGCGGCAAGGGCAGCCGGTTGTTCTACGAGGGCCGCACCGTCCGGGTCGACGCCTTCCCCATCTCCATCGACTCGTCGTCGCTGGCCGAGCTCGCCGCCGACCCGGCCGTGCTGGAGCGGGCCCGGGAGCTGCGCGCCGAGCTCGGCAACCCGCGCCGGATCATCCTCGGCGTCGACCGGCTCGACTACACCAAGGGCATCAACGTCCGGCTGCAGGCGTTCTCGGAGCTGCTGGCCGAGAAGGACCCGTCGGTGGAGGGCACCGTGATGGTGCAGATCGCCACCCCGAGCCGGGAGCGGCTGGACTCCTACATCCGGATGCGCGAGGAGATCGAGCGGCAGGTCGGCGCGATCAACGGCAACTACGGCCGGATCGGTGCGCCCGCGGTGCACTACCTGCACCAGTCGCTGCCCCGGGAGGACCTGTCGGCGTTCTACGCCGCCGCCGACGTGATGACGGTGACCCCGCTGCGGGACGGGATGAACCTGGTCGCCAAGGAGTACGTGGCGGCCCGGGTGAACGGCGGCGGTGTGTTGCTGCTCAGCGAGTTCACCGGCGCCGCCAAGGAGCTCAAGTCGGCGCTGATGGTCAACCCGTACGACACCGACGGCGTCAAGGAGGCGCTGCGGCAGGCGTTGACGATGCCGACGGCGGAGGCCCGGCGGCGGATGCGGTCGCTGCGCCG
>JBQGEH010000821.1:0-3877 GCA_052039515.1 Nakamurella sp.
CAGGCCGACGGGTCGACCACGGCCGTCGCCCGCGAAGGTCGCCCCGCGCGGCCGGCCGTCGACGAATCGTCCCGCCCGCCCGGCCACACCGGAACCCCTCGTCAACGGCAACGGACGCCCCCCGCGCCGGTCACGCAGCGCAGTCCCCTTCGGACCTCCGGCGGTCGCCGGACGTCAGGCCGCGTCGTGGTCAAGCCAGCGCTGCCACACCGGGTCCGTGTCGTCGGACACCCACAGTTCCCCGGAGGTCAGCCGCTGCGGTGGCCCGGGGCGGAAGCCGAGTGTCCAACCCAGTTCCTCCAGCGTCCGGTCGGCCTTGCGGGTGTTGCAGCGGCTGCAGCACGCCACGCAGTTCTCCCAGCTGTGCGCCCCGCCTCGGGACCGTGGCACGACGTGGTCGATGGTGTCGCCCTTGAGGTGGCAGTAGGCGCACCGACGGCCGTCCCGGCGCAGCACCCCCGACCGGCTCACCGACGTGGGGGCGCGGTAGGGCACCCGGACGAAGCGGTTGAGGCGCACCACCGCGGGTAGCGCGACCGCCAGGTGCGCCGAGCGCAGCACCTCGGCCCGGTCCTCGAGGCTGACGGCCTTGCCGGCCAGGATGAGCACCAGCGCCCGGCGTCCGGTCACCACGGCCAGCGGCTCGTGGCTCGCGTTGAGCAGCAGGACGTGCAGCGTGCCGGTTGAGCTTCCTACCACCGTGCCACCTTTCGGCGCCGCCGAGCGGTACTGGCTTGTCCGCTCCTGCGAGGTTCTCCCGACCAGTGAACTACGGCGCAGCCGCACTCTGCAGGTTTTTTGTGCGGGCGCGGCGTCGCGGCGGTGACGATCCGGTGAACGCTGCCACCGCCGGCGGTGCACCGGACGGGCCGCGGCGGCTGCGAGGATGGGGACATGAACGCACCTGCCACCTTCTACGACGAGGTCGGCGGTCACCCCACCTTCGCCGCCATCGTCGGCGGCTTCTACCGCCGGGTGGCCGACGATCCGGTCCTGCGGCCGCTGTATCCCGAGGAGGACCTCGGGCCCGCCGAGGACCGGTTCCGGATGTTCCTCGAGCAGTACTGGGGCGGCCCGCGGACCTACTCCGACCAGCGCGGTCATCCGCGGCTGCGGATGCGGCACTTCCCGTTCGTCATCGGTCCGGTGGAACGCGACGCCTGGCTCGCGGCCATGCGGGCGAGCCTGGACGACGTCGACCTGACCCCGGCCCAGGACGAACGGATGTGGGCCTACCTGGTGATGGCGGCCGACTCGATGGTGAACAGCAACCCGCTGACCGGGCCGGCCGGCTGACGCCCCGGGATCAGAAGACCAGCGGCAGCAGCGAGTGCCGCCGCCGCACGACCGCCCCGAACCGGGCGTCCAGCCGCAGCCAGGCGTCGGTGGCGAACACCCGCACGTCCGACGCGGTCGCACCGGCCCCGGCGAACCCCATCCCGGACAGCGCGAACAGGCAGCGCATCGGCACCGTCACCGTGTACCCGGCGCCGCTGACGGTGAGCACCGCCTGGTCCAGCAGCGAGGACGAGGTGCCCCCGGCCGGGCTGACGGTGTCGCGGGCACTGGCGGTGCCGCGTTCGACGAGGTCACCGACCACCGCGGCGGGCACCGTGTCCACCAGCGCCCAGCCGGCCAACGGCGGCAGCTGGGTGCGCCACAGCGGGTCGACCACCGGGCCGGGGTCGATGTCGCTGGCCCGGGAGACCGCGATGCCGGGCAGCAGGTTGGCCGCGTGCACCGTGCAGTCCGGCGGGTCGACGCGGCCGGCCACGCTGCGGGTGACCAAAGCGTCGAAGGGGGTGGTGGCCCACACCTGCAGCCGGGCCTGATGACCGGTGTCAGCGTCGCGCGCCGGCCGGGACGGGGAGTTGCGCAGCCGCACCAGCCCCTGCGGGTCCATCCGCACCACCCGGGCCACGAACGCGCCCAGGTCCTCGCGGTCGCCGGCGTCGTCGAGCCGGATCACCGGGTCACCGGCTCCACGCCGCGTAGCGGTAGCCGCCGGCCGGCGCGTCGCTGTCCGGGTAGTGGCTGCGCACGGTGGGCTCCTCGCCCTCCGCGTACGGCGCGCGGTAGGTCGCGAGGGACGCCCGCTCACGGTCGCCCAGCCGCCGCGGACGGCCGTCGGAGAGCTCGACCGCGACCAGCACGGTGCTGGCGGTCGCGACCACGGCGCCGTCGGAGCTGACCACGTAGTCGACGGTGAACGACGCCCCGCCGATCGCGCTGACCCCGAGCGACACCCGGGCCGGCGGGCCGAAGTGCAGCGGCCGTTTGTACTCGATGGTCAGGCTCGCCACCACCAGCGCGCGGACCAGCTGGTCGGCGCCGTGCCGGGGGGCGTCGGCGTACAGCCAGTCGACCCGGGCCTCCTCCAGCAGGGTGAGCACCCGGGCGTTGTTGACGTGGCCCTGCGCGTCCAGGTCGGAGTAGCGGACGCGGACGTCGGTGACGTAGCGCTGGACCGCCGGGGCGTCCGGAGCGGGCGTGGGGTCGGCGGGGTCGGGCGCGGGCACGTCGTCGACTCTAGGTGTCATCGCGCCATCGACCGGATCTCCCGGGCCGCCACCGACAGCGCCGCCAGGTCACCGACCCCGGAGCTGGCGATCTGGCCCAGGGTCACCCGCGCCCGCTCCAACCGGAAGCGGTTCTCGCTCTCCCACTGGGCGATCTTGTCGCCGGCCGGCTGCTCCGGGGCGGTCGTGGACAGCACGTCGGCGGTGATGGCCCGCACCGAGGAGTAGAGCCCGTCCCGGATGGCCTGCCGGGCCAGCGAGTGCCAGCGGTCGCCGCGGTCCAGCGCCGACACCGAGGACAGGATGCGGTCCAGCCCGATGTGCTCGCTGAGCGCGTAGTAGAGCTCCGCGACCTCGTGCGGGTCCCGGCCGGTCTCGTCGGCGACGTCGGTGACGTCGAGCAGGCTGAAGGTGTACAGCACGTAGGCCCTCCGCAGCGCGAGGTCGGTGGGGGTGCCCGCCGCCCGCAGCTCGGCCGCGTCGGTGTGCACCTTGTCGAACTCGACCCCGCACAGCAGCCGCGGCATCGAGCGGCTCAGTTCGGCGACGACCGGCTGGTAGCGGGCGATCTCGGCCTGCACGTCCAGCGGCTGCGGCCGCCGCACGAGCAGCCAGCGGGCGGCGCGGTCGAGCAGCCGCCGGGACAGCAGCACGAGCTGGTTCTGCGCGGTGGCCGGCATCGCCCGCTCGGCGATGTGGTCCCACAGCTCCGGGAGCGCGTACACCGCGGTGGCCACCTCGTAGGTGCGCAGGGCGTCGGTGGGGCCGGCCGCCATCTCCTCACCGAGCCGGAAGGCGAAGGTGATGCCGGCGCCGTTGACGAGGTCGTTGACCGCCATCGTGGTGACGATGTCGCGGCGCAGCGGGTGGTCGGCGACGGCCGCCGGGAACCGGTCCCGCATCGCCGCCGGGAAGTAGTGCGGCAGCCGGTCGGCGAAGGCCGGGTCGTCGGGCAGCTCGGAGGCGAGCATCGCCCGGGCCAGCCCCGATTTGACGTAGGCGACGAGCACGCTCAGCTCGGGGGAGGTCAGGCCCTCCCCGGCGGCCTGCCGGAGCCCGATCTCGGCCGTCGACGGCAGGAACTCGAGCTTCCGGTCGAGCCGGCCGCTCGCGACCAGGTCGTCGATCAGCCGGGCGTGCACCGAGATCATCGCGTCGGCGTGCTGCCGGGAGACGCTGAGCAGCCGGTTCTGCGCGATGTTGTCGGCCAGCACCAGCTGCGCCACGTCGTCGGTCATCGAGAACAGGAAGGCGTCGCGTTCCCCGCCGGACAGCATCTCGGCGCCGGCCGCGGCCCGGTGCGCCTGTTCGGTCTGCAGCGCGATCTTGATGTTGACCTCGTGGTCGGAGGTGTCCAC
>JBQGEH010000822.1:0-1783 GCA_052039515.1 Nakamurella sp.
CGCCCCGGCCAGCTCGGCGACCACGGCCCGCTCGACCGCGGCCAGGTCGACCTTGACCCCGCCGGAGACGACCACGTCGTCGACCCGCCCCATCACGGCGAGCCGACCGTCGACCCAGCGGCCCCGGTCGGCGGTGGTGAACCGGCCGTCGTGGAGAACGGCGGAGGTCGCGGCCGGGTCGGCCCGGTACCCGGAGAACAGCATCGGCCCGGTCAGGGTGATGCGGTCGGTGGCCGGGTCGAGGCCGACGCCGACGCCGTCGAGGGGGCGGCCGTCGTACACGCAGCCACCGCAGGTCTCGGCCATCCCGTACGTGGTCACCGTGGCGATCCCCGCGGCGCGGGCGCGCGCCAGCAGCGCCGGGTCGGTGGCCCCGCCGCCGACCAGGACGGCGGCGTACCGGCCGAGCGCGGCCGTCCGGACGGGGTCGGTCAGCGCCCGGGCGAGCTGGGTGGGCACCACCGACAGGTAGTGCCGGCCGGGATCATCGGGGTCGGGGTGCCCGCTGCCGAGGTCGCGATCCACCTGGTGCAGCCGGGTCCCCGCCACCGCCGAGCGGGCGATCACCATCAGCCCGGCCACGAAGTGTGCGGGGACGGCCAGCGCCCACGAGCCGGGGCCGCCGAGCCGGGCGTGGGTGGCCTCGACAGAGGCGCGGATCGCCGATCGGGACAGCACCACGGCCTTGGCCGCGCCGGTGCTGCCCGAGGTGGTGACCACCGCGGCGGCATCCTCGCTCTCGACCGGCAGGTCGGGGCGGACGGCGGCCGTGGTCCGCGGGTCGTCGGTGGGTGGGGCGATGCTGATCGGGTCGCCGCCGTCCAGTGCGTCGGTCAGCGCCTGCCGCGCGATGGCGGCGGTGACGACGAGCGGACGGGGCACGGCTCACTAGGGTAGTGCCGTGGCAGCGAGCGATCCGGACGCCGGCGGCGGACCCTCCGGCGACGGGCTCCCCGGCGGGGTCGGCGACGGACCGGGCGATCGGGTCGTCGTCCGGCTGCCGATGCGACATCGCTTCCGCGGGATCACCGAGCGCGAGGCCCTGCTGGTCCGTGGGCCGGCGGGATGGTCGGAGTGGAGCCCGTTCCTCGAGTACGCCGGCGCCGAGCTGGTGCCGTGGTGGCGGGCCTGCCGGGAGTGGGCCGGGCAGGATCCGCCCGCGCCGGTCCGGGACGCCGTCGGCGTCAACTGCACCGTGCCCGCGGTCGCGCCGGCGGTGGCCCGCGACCTGGCCGCTGCCTCGGGGTGCCGGACGGCCAAGATAAAGATCGCCGTGCCGGGGCTGGGGGAGGCCGACGACCTGGAACGGATCGCCGCGGTCCGCGACGGGCTCGGCCCCGGGGGCCGGATCCGCGTGGACGCCAACGGCGCCTGGAGCGTCGACGAGGCCGAGCGACGGCTGCGCCGGCTGGCCCGCGAGGAGCTGGAGTACGTCGAGCAACCGTGCGCCGAGGTCACCGAGCTGGCCGAGCTGCGGGCCCGGTTGGCCCGTGCCGGGGTCGACGTGGCCATCGCCGCCGACGAGTCGATCCGGCGCGCCGAGGACCCGTGGCGGGTGGTGGAGCTCGAGGCGGCCGACGTGGCCGTGCTGAAGGTGCAGCCGCTGGGCGGGGTCCGGGCCTGCCTGGAGCTGGCCGAGCGGCTGCCGCTGCCGGTGGTGGTGTCGTCGGCGTTGGAGACCTCGGTCGGGTTGGCCGCCGGGGTCGCCCTGGCCGCGGCGCTGCCGGCGTTGCCGTACGACTGCGGGCTCAACACCGCGGCGCTGCTGGCCGAGGACGTGGTG
>JBQGEH010000823.1:0-3201 GCA_052039515.1 Nakamurella sp.
CCACGGTGTTGCCGGCGGCCAGCGCCGGGGCGATCTTCCACGCGGCCATCAGCAGCGGGAAGTTCCACGGGATGACCTGACCGGCGACCCAGATTGGCTTCGGCGCTGGGCCGAGGCCGGCGTGCTACAGAATGTCCGACCACCCCGCGTGGAAGAAGAAATTCGCTGCCGCGGTGGGGATGTCGACGTCGCGGGACTCCCGGATCGGTTTGCCGTTGTCCAGCGTCTCGACCACCGCGAGCTCCCGCGAGCGCTCGGCGATCGCCCGCGCTATCCGGAACAGGTACTTGCCCCGTTCCGCGCCGGGCATCGGTCCCCACACGTCGGTGAAGGCGCGGCGGGCCGCGGCCACCGCGCGGTCGACATCGGCCGGCGTCGACTGCGACACCTGGGTCAGGGTGTCCCCGGTGGCCGGGTTGACCGACGGGGCGTCGGGGCCGGAGCCGTCGACGAACGCGCCGTCGACGAACGGCCGGTAGCGCGGCTGGATCCGGCCGATCGCGGCGTTCTCCGGGGCGGGTGCGTACTGCCAGTCCATCAGTCCACCGTCACGTAGTCGGGGCCGCTGTAGTGGCCCGCGGTCTGGGTCCGTCGCTGCATCAGCAGGTCGTTGAGCAGGCCGGAGGCACCGAAGCGGAAGTAGCGGGGCGACAGCCATTCCGGCCCGGCGACCTCACGCACCGACACCAGGAACTTGATCGCGTCCTTGGTGGTGCGGATGCCGCCGGCCGCCTTCACCGAGCGGCGCAGCCCGGTCTCGGTGTGGAAGTCGCGGACGGCCTGCAGCATGACCTGGGTGACCGGCAGCGTGGCCGCCGGGTTGATCTTGCCGGTGGAGGTCTTGATGAAGTCGCCGCCGGCCAGCAGCGCCAGCCAGCAGGCGCGGCGCACCATGTCGTAGGTGCCGAGCTCGCCGGTCTCCAGGATGACCTTGAGGACGGTGTCGCCACAGACGTCCTTCACCGCGACGATCTCGTCGAAGACCTTGCCGTACTCCCCGGACAGCATCGCGCCGCGGTCGATGACCATGTCGATCTCGGTGGCGCCGGCGTCCAGCGCGTCCCGGGTGTCGGCCAGCTTGACCGCCAGGCTCGCCCGGCCGGCCGGGAAAGCGGTGGCCACCGAGGCGATCCCGACCCCGGTGCCGGTCAGGTGGGTGACCGCGTGCGGCACCATGTCGGGATAGACGCAGACCGCGGCGACGGTGGGGACGTCGGCGTGGTCCGGGTCGGGGCGGCGGGCCTTGGCGCACAGCGACCGGACCTTGCCGGCGGTGTCGGCGCCCTCCAGCGTGGTCAGGTCGACCATCGAGATCGCCAGGTCGATGGCCTGACGCTTGCTGTCCTTCTTGATCGAGCGGGTCGCGAGTGCGGCGCTGCGCTGCTCGAGCCCGACCGGGTCGACGCCGGGCAGGCCGTGCAGGAACCGGCGCAGCGAGGCCGCGTCGACGGTCGCGTCGGTGAGATGGGCGGGGAGGGCGGCCGCCGCAGGCGGTGGCTCGGTGAGTGTCGCCGGGGGTGCTCCGGCCGGGGAGGCCTGCGTCGCGCTCATGGTCGGAGCCTAGCCGCACTAGGGTTGACTGCTCCGGGAGTGCGGCGGGCGGCAGGGGCCCGGCGCCAGGAGGAGAGGTCCGCTGATGCCGTCCCCCCACGCCGCCCCCGAGGGGCTGCCCGTCGTCGTCGTCGACCACCCGCTGGCGCAGGCCCGGCTGTCGACGATGCGCGACGCCCGCACCGACAACGCGACGTTCCGGGCGGCGCTGCAGGAACTGACGCTGATGCTGATCTACGAGGCGACCCGCGACCTCGCGGTGAGCCTGGTGCCGATCCACACCCCCGTCGCGCGCACCAACGCGGTGCGGCTGGCCAACCCGCCCCTGCTGGTGCCGGTGCTGCGGGCCGGGCTGGGGATGGCCGACCAGGCGCACCGGCTGATCCCGGAGTCGCAGATGGGGTTCGTCGGGATCGCCCGCAACGAGCAGACCCTGGAGCCCCAGCCCTACATGGAGTCGCTGCCCGAGTCGCTGGCCGGCCGGCCGGTGTTCGTGCTCGACCCGATGCTGGCCACCGGCGGTTCGATGGTGCACACCATCCAGCTGCTGCTGACCCGCGGTGCCACGGACGTCACCGCGGTGTGCGCGCTGGCGGCACCCGAGGGCCTGGTGACCCTGCGCGACGCCGATCTCGGGGTGCGGGTGGTGACCGCGTCGATCGACGAGCGGCTCAACGACTCCGGTTACATCGTCCCGGGTCTCGGCGACGCGGGGGACCGGCAGTTCGGCGCGGTGTGAACCGGTGATCCGCAACGTGGTGACCGGTCGGCTGTCCGCGCCGGACGGCCGGGACGCGGTGGCCGCGGCGCTGGCCGGGATCGACGCGCTCCGGCTGCCGGGGATGCTGCGGTCCACGACCGGGTTCGACGCCGGCCTTCGGGCGGGCGGCTGGGATTTCGCGATCGTCAACGACTTCGCCGACGCCGCGGCCTACGCCCGCTACGACACCGATCCGGAGCACCTGCGCCACCGGGAGGCGATCGTCGCCCGCTGCGCCGCGGTGACCCGGGTGCAGTTCGAGGTCCCGGACGCCTGACCGCGCAACCCGATGGTCGGTCGCATCCGTCCCGGACTCATGAGGCGGCTCGGGCTCGTGGTGGTACTGGTTGCGGTGATCGGCTGCGGCACCCCGGACGCGGGGACCGCGGGGCCGGGGTTCCCGGCGCCGGTCGAGGTCTCCGCCGATCGGCTGGAGGGCTCGTTCGTGGTGATCCGGACGTCCGGGACGCCGCCGGCGCCGGTGGGCGTGACCCTCACGATCCAGCACGGCCGGATCAGTACGACCGGCGCCTGCCCCTGCGGCATCGCCGACCTCACGGTGCGGGACGGTCGGCTCGTCGTCGAGTTCGTCGAGTCGTCGGCCATCGGGTGCGAGTCGGGAGCGCCGACAACGGTCTGGGACCAGTTCTTCCTGCCGTTCCTGACCGCCGACCCGGCCGTCGCCCAGCCACAGCGCCGGCGTGAGGGTGCCGCCGATCGCCGCCACGACGTCGGCCTCGAGATCGCCGGCGGTCACCGACCGCACCTCGTAGGTGCCGGCAGGTGGTGCTGACCGCACGCCGCCGGCGGCCTGACCGGGCGTCCCGGTGCGCTGCAGCACGACCTGCCGATCGGGAGGACCGACCGCTTGCAGCGTCATCGAGGTCGCG
>JBQGEH010000824.1:0-2484 GCA_052039515.1 Nakamurella sp.
CAACGAGGCGTTCGCCGTCCAGGTGCTCGCCTTCACCTCGTACTTCGGCATCGCCGACGACGACCCGCGGGTCAACCCGTACGGCGGCGCCATCGCGATGGGGCATCCGCTCGCGTCGTCCGGCGTCCGGCTGATGACCCAACTCGCCCGGCAGTTCGAGCAGCACCCGGAGGTCCGCTACGGGCTCACCACCATGTGCGTCGGCCTCGGCATGGGCGGCAGCATCGTCTGGGAGAACCCGCACCACACCGCCACCAGCGAGGGAGCGTCGGCATGACCACCACCGAACAGACCGTCGACCTCACCCCGATGTTCCCGGACGAGGTCGTCACCCACGCCCTGCTGCAGCTGATCACCGTCCCCGGGGTGGCCGGCCGCGTCGCGCTGATCACCCTGGACAACGGCCGCGACCACACCCGCCCCAGCACCCTGGGCCCCCGTGGGCTCGCCGAACTCGGCGCCACCATCGACCAGGCCGTCGCCGCCCGACCCGCCGCGATCGCGGTCACCGGCAAGCCCTTCGTCTTCGCCGCCGGCGCCGACCTGTCCGGGCTCGGCTTCCCCGATCTCGCCGCGGCCCGCGCGATGGGCGCGCTCGGGCACGACGTGTTCGGCCGACTCCGCCGCACCGACATCCCGACCTTCGCCTTCGTCAACGGCGTGACCCTCGGCGGCGGCCTCGAACTCGCCCTGCACTGCGACTTCCGGACGCTCGCCGCCAACGCCGCCGCGGTGGCGTTCCCCGAGGTGTTCCTGGGCATCCTGCCCGGCTGGGGCGGCACCCAGCTGCTGCCGCGGATCGCCGGCCCCGCGAACGCCGTCACCGTCATCATCGAGAACGCGCTCAGCCAGAACCGGATGCTCAGGCCCACCGACGCGAAGAAGCTCGGCGTCGTCGACGTGGTGCTGGACGCCGCCGACTTCCTCGAGCAGTCGCTGCGCTGGCTCGCCGACGTCCTCGCCGGCCGCACCACCGTGTTCCGCCCGACCGCGACGGACGAGGAGTGGTCCGCCGCCGTCGCCCGCGGCCGACACGTCATCGCCGCCCGGACGAAGGGCGCCACCCCCGCCCCCACCCGGGCGCTGGACATGATCGAGCTGGCCCGCACCACCGAGCTGGAGGAGGGCCTGCACACCGAGGCCGACGCGCTCGCCGACCTCATCATGGGACCGGAGTTCCGGGCCGGTCTGTACGCGTTCAACCTCACCCAGAAACGCGCCAAGCGCCCCGCCGGCGCCCCCGACCGCGCGCTGGCCCGGCCGGTCACCAAAGTCGGCGTCGTCGGCGCCGGCCTGATGGCCGGTCAATTCGCGCTGCTGTTCGCCCGCCGCCTGCATGTCCCGGTGCAGCTGACCGAGATCGACCAGGAGCGCCTGGACCGCGGGCTCGCGAACGTCCGCCGGGAGATCACCACCCTCGCCGAGAAGGGCCGGATCGGCCGCGACGAGGCGAACCGGCTGGCCGCTCTGGTCACCGGCACCCTCGACCACGCCGACTTCGCCGACGCCGACCTCGTCATCGAGGCCGTCTTCGAGGAGTTGGAGGTCAAGCAGCAGGTGTTCGCCTCCGTCGAGCGGCACGTCCGCGACGACTGCGTGCTGGCCACCAACACCTCCGCGCTGTCGATCACCGCGATGGCGTCGGTGCTCCAGCACCCCGAGCGGCTCGTCGGCTTCCACTTCTTCAACCCGGTGGCGGTGATGCCGCTGGTCGAGATCGTCCGCACCGCGCACACCGACGACGCCACGCTGGCCACGGCGTTCGCGCTGGCGAAGAGCCTGAAGAAGGGCCCGATCCTGGTCACCGACCACGCCGGGTTCGTGGTCAACCGGCTGCTGCTGCGTTTCATGGGCGAGATCCTGGCCGCCATCGAGGAGGGCACCCCGCCGGAGATCGCCGACACCGCGCTGGATCCGCTCGGCCTGCCGATGACGCCGATCATGCTGCTGCAGCTGGTCGGCCCGGCGGTCGCGCTGCACGTCGCGGAGAAGCTGCACGACTCGTTCCCCGAGCGGTTCGGGGTCAGCGAGAACCTGCGCCGCACCGTCGACGCGGGTGTGCGCACCCTGGTCCAGGTCGACGCGCAGGGCCGGCAGACGCTGGACCCGGCGGTCCGGGAGCTGTGGACGGTCGGCGACTCCCCGTCCACCGCCGAGCAGGTCCGCGAGCGGGCGCTCGCCGCGCTCGCGGTGGAGATCCGGCTGATGCTCGCCGAGGGTGTCGTCGCCGACCCGGCCGACGTCGACCTGGGCATGCTCACCGGCGCCGGCTGGCCGTTCTGGCTGGGGGGCATCACCCCGTATTTGGACCGCAGCGGGGTCTCCGAACGGGCCACCGGCCGCCGCTTCGCCCCGGCCGGGGTGGCCACCCCCCCCGCCTGACCGGGGCCGCACAGGACCGCGGGACTATACTGCGGTCGGGGGGGAGGTGCGCTTTGCGGGGGGGTCGTTCAGCTATCCGGGCGTCGCCACGCCCGCGATCCG
>JBQGEH010000825.1:0-1818 GCA_052039515.1 Nakamurella sp.
GGTGACCCGGCCCGGCCAGATGTACCCGATCGGCCTGCTGTTCGGTCTCGGCTTCGACACCGCCACCGAGATCAGCCTGGTGGTGCTGGCCGGCACCGGTGCGGCCACCGGCCTGCCCTGGTACGCGATCCTCGTGCTGCCGCTGCTGTTCGACGCCGGGAAGAGCCTGTTCGACACCCTGGACGGCGCGTTCATGCAGGCCGCCTACCAGTGGGCGTTCATCTGGCCGGTCCGCAAGGTCTACTACAACCTGGCCACCACCGGGCTGTCGGTCGCCGCGGCCCTGCTCATCGGCGGGATCGAGGTGGTGTCGATCGTGCACGACAAGGCCGGCCTCACCGATCCGGTGACCACCGCGATCGCCGGCCTGGATCTGGAGTACACCGGCTACCTGCTGGTCGGGATGTTCGTGCTCACCTGGGTGCTGGCGGTCGGCTACTGGCGTCTCGGCCGGGTCGAGCAGCGCTGGACGGCCCGGCTCACCCCACCCGGCGGCTGACCGCGCGCGGTTGGACGGTCCGCACCGCGGGGCAGAATGGGGTGGTGAATCCTTCGACGGCCATCGCCGAGGTGATCGTCGACGAGCTCGTGGCGAACGGCGTCACCGACGCCGTGCTGTGCCCCGGATCCCGCAACGCGCCACTGTCGGTCGCCCTGTACCGGGCCGACCGGGCGGGCCGGCTCCGGCTGCACGTCCGCATCGACGAGCGCACCGCCGGCTTCCTCGCGCTCGGTCTGGCCCGCACGTCCGGTCGCCCCGTCCCGGTCGCGACCACCTCCGGCACCGCGGTCGCCAACCTGCACCCGGCGGTCGTCGAGGCCGACCTCAGCGGGGTCCCGGTCGTGGTGCTCAGCGCCGACCGGCCGCCGTGGCTGCGCGACGTCGGCGAGAACCAGACCATCGACCAGGTGCGGTTGTTCGGCTCCGCGCTGCGGCTGTTCCACGAGTTCGAGACGTCCACCGCGGTCGCCGGGCAGAACGCCCGCTGGCGGTCCATGGTCTGCCGTGCTCTCGGCGCGGCCACCGGCCTGCGTCCCGGCCCCGTGCAGCTGAACCTGTGCCTGGCCGAGCCGCTGCTGCCCGACGCCGAGCCGCCGGGGTCGCAGGGCAGCTGGCCCGAGCCGCTGACCGGCCGCGACGGCCCGTGGACGACGGTCGACGCAGCGCCGCCCGCGGGTCCCGGCATCCCCGCCCCGGCGCCCGGCGAACGGGTGCTGGTGGTCGCCGACCTCATCCACCCGGCCGCCGCGGGCCGGGCCGCCGCCGGTCACCCGGTGGTCTCCGAGGCCGGCGGCGCCGCCGGGGCGGCGGTGCTCGCCGCCGGCGGTCACCTGCTCGCCCACCCCGACTTCGCGAAGGTCAACCGCCCGGACCGGGTCATCGTGCTGGGCCGGCCGACGCTCAGCCGCCCGGTGACCGCGCTGCTGTCCGACCCGGCCGTGCACGTCGACGTGGTCGGCCCCGCGACCGGCTGGCGCAGCGCCAACGGCAACGTCCGCCGGCTCGCCGCCACCCTAGACGCGGGTCCGGCGGCCGTCCCCGGCGACTGGTCCGCGCTGTGGCGCGCCGCCGACACCGCCGCCGCCGCCGCCGTCGCGGCGGTCGTCGACGACCGGCCACTGACGGCCTCGCCGGCCCTGGCCCGGGCTCTCGTCGGCGACCTGCCCGACGGGACGCTGCTGGTCGTCGGGTCGTCGCAGCCGGTCCGCGACCTCAGCGTCGCCGCGGCGCCCCGGGACGGGCTACGGCTGCTCGCCAACCGCGGCGCCGCCGGCATCGACGGCACCGTGAGCACCGCCGTCGGCGCCGCTCTGGCG
>JBQGEH010000826.1:0-3592 GCA_052039515.1 Nakamurella sp.
GAAGACGAACCGGCCGAGCCCGCCGAGGGAGACGTAGGAGGCGATGGTCGCGGTGGCGATGACCTGCAGCGCCGCGCTGCGGATGCCGGAGATGATCAGCGGCAGGGCGTTGGGCAGCTCGACCTTGAACAGCACCTGCGAACTCGTCATGCCCATGCCGCGGGCGGCGTCGCGGGCGGCGGCGTCGGCGTTCTGCACGCCGGCCACGGTGTTGCCGAGGATCGACGGCAGCGCCAGCAGGACGAGCACCACCTCGGTGGGCAGCAGGTACACCAGGTTCGTGCGGCCGGTGATGAGCGGTGAGAGCAGCACGACGAAGAAGATGAGCAGGCCGAAGCTGGGCAGCGAGCGGACGGCGTTCACGGTCAGGGAGACGACGGCGACCCCGCGGCCGGTGTGCCCGACCAGCAGTCCCAGCGGCAACGCGATGACCAGCGCGATCGCCACGGCGATGACCGAGTAGTAGAGGTGCTCGCCGATGCGGGCGGGGATGCCCTGCGGGCCGCTCCAGTGCGCCGGGTCGGTGAGGAAGTCCAGGACGCCGCTGATCATGACGGCCGTCCCGCCCGGCGCCACGGCGTCAGCAGCCGGGTGCCCGCGACGATGGCGCCGTCGAACAGCAGCGCCAGCAGCAGACAGAGCACGATGCCGAGCACGATCGGCGCGTAGTACGACCGGAACGACGACAGCTGCAGGCCCGTGGAGAACAGCTGCCCGAGCTGGGCGGTGCCGATGGTGGTCGCGACGGTGACCAGCCCGACGTTGGAGACGGCGGCGACCCGCAGTCCGGCGCTGATCACGGGGACCGCGATCGGCAGTTCGACGCGGACCAGGCGGGCGAAGCGGCCGTAACCCATCGCGGTCGCCGACTGCAGGACCTCGGTGGGCACCGACGCGAGACCGTCGGCGACCACCCTGACCAGCAGCGCCACCGTGTAGACGGTGAGCGGGAACAGCACGTTGACCGGGTCGAGGATGCGGGTGCCCAGGATGCCCGGGGCGAGGACGAACAGTGCGATCGACGGGATGGTGTAGAGCAGCCCGGCGATGCTGACCAGCGGCGGGTAGGTCCAGGCGTACCGGCGGGCCAGGTACCCGATGGGCAGCGCGATGATCAGCCCGAGGACCACCGGCACCACGGACAGCCACACGTGCTGGGCGAAGAGATTCAGCACGTCGGAGGTGTGGTCGCGGAAGTACCCGATGAAATCCCACTGTCCGGGCGGGCCTTCCGCCAGGGCACGCTGTTCCAGCCCGGGCGGGAGGACCGACAGGACCTGACGGCCGAGTCCGGGCGGGCCGTCGGCGGCGGCGGCCGCTAAGCCGGTCGGATCGGTGGTGATTGAGGACGGGAACAGGTCGGGGGTGGAGGCGAGGTAGCGCCCGGCCGCGACCGCCATGTCGGCGGCGCCGCTCATCCCGCGACCACGGTCCGTTCGGCCTCGGCGGCGAGCTCGGCGGACTGCTCGGTGCGCCGCTGGGCGGCCTGCGCCTCGATCCGGCGGACCACCTCCCCCGCGCTGACCGTTCCCACCAACCGACGTCGCTCGTCGACGACCACGCCGCGCCCGCTGGGCGAGGACAACGCGGCGTCCAGCGCGTCCCGGAAGGACCCGTCGACGCTGACCCGGGTGCCGCCGCGGTTCAGCAGCTCCGGGGTGATCTCGCCCCCGGCGTCGGGCTGGATCTCGAGCCAACCCATCGGCTCGTCGTCGGCGGTGACGACCAGCACCCAGCCGTCCAGCGCCGCCCGGGCGGCCTCGGCCCGCTCGGAGCCGATCCGCACGGTGGGCTCCGGGTGCGGGTCGAGATCACCGGCGGCCTCGAAGCCCAGCGCACGGTAACCGCGGTCCCGACCGACGAACCCGGCGACGAAGTCGTCGGCCGGGCGGGTCAGCAGCTCGGTCGGACTGGCCAGCTGCGCCAGATGACCACCGGTGCGCAGCACGGCGATGGTGTCGCCGAGCTTGACCGCCTCGTCGATGTCGTGGGTGACCATCACGATGGTCTTGCCGAGCTCCTGCTGCAGCCGCAGGAACTCCTCCTGCAGCTGACCACGGACGACGGGGTCGACGGCGGAGAACGGCTCGTCCATGAGCATCACCGGCGGATCGGCGGCGAGGGCCCGGGCGACACCGACCCGCTGCTGCTGACCGCCCGACAGCTGGGCCGGGTACCGCTTCGCGAAACTCGCGTCCAGGCCGACCCGCTCGAGCAGCTCCATCGCCCGGTTGCGGGCCTGCGACTTGGGGGTGCCGAGCAGCAGCGGCACGGTCGCGACGTTGTCGACGATCGTCCGGTGCGGGAACAGCCCGGCGTGCTGGATGACGTAGCCGATCCCGCGGCGCAGGTCCGATGCGGAGAAGCTCGCGGTGTCGCGGTCGTCCAGCCAGATGGTGCCGGCGGACGGCTGGATCATCCGGTTGATCATCCGGAGCGAGGTGGTCTTGCCACACCCGGACGGGCCGACGAAGACGGTGATCTTGCCGGAGGCGGCCTCGAGGCTGAGGTCGTCGACGGCGACGGTCCCGCCGGGATAACGCTTGGTCACATGGTCGAAGCGGATCATCGAACTGAGGCCTCCTCGTGTCCAGCCAGGTTCGGGCTGACGCGGGCGAGTAGTCAGGGTGGGCGATCGCGGAGACCGTCCCGTCGTGCGGCCGGGCGTACGACGGGTGACAAACTGCGGAATCCGAGGGCAACGGTAGTACCACGCACCGACAGTGTGGTCCGGCGCGAGGCTCGCAGGGCTTCATACCCCGTCCGGTGGTGTCCGGCTCGATCGGATCCGCCTCACCACGGGAGGGCCGACCGGGGCATCCCGTCACACCGCGGGTCTGCCGATCGGGTCTGCTGCGGTCCCGTCGGCGACGATCCGGTGGACGGCCGCATCTTCTCCGCCCGGATCGGGTGATGTCCGCCTGGTCGGCCGATTGACGCGGTCGAGGCGGGCGGCTAGTCAGAAAGGGTCAGCTCGACAGTTCCCGGGAGAAATCGTGATCCGCAGGGTCGGCGCCGTCGCCGTCGCGTTGCTGGTGCCGTTGCTGACGGTGACCCCGGTGGCGTCCGGTGACCCGGTCGGGGTGGTCGCGACGACCCCGGCGGCCTCTCCGGACGCCGCGGACGACAGCGCCACGTTCGTCGACCGCCCGCTCGCCGTCGAGGACGGGCCGGCCACCGCGCCCCCCGCACCGCGGACGCCCGGCCGCTCGAGCGCCGCCACCGACGAGCCATCCACCGACGCACCGGCGACGGCAGTGGTGACACCACCGGTCGGCACCGTGCGCCAGTGGCTGGGTCTGGACGACGTCCGCGGGGTGCTCTACCGCAAGGACTACACGCTGCGCGCCGTCGGTGAGCACGTCGAGCTGTGGGTCGCCGTCGACCTGTCGTTCCCCGCCGGTGACTGCCGCGCCGCGGTGCCGGGCAGCACCGAGATCACCGACGCGCAGGCCGCCGCCTTCGTGACCGCGTTCGACACGACCATCCGGCCGGCGACCGCAGCGGTCTACAGCACGCCACCCGACCGGGACGGCACCGCAGCCCGGCTCGGCCCGGACCGCCGCGGCCGCGGCGGCGCCAACCCCGGCGC
>JBQGEH010000827.1:0-3458 GCA_052039515.1 Nakamurella sp.
TGCTCTGCCCGACACGATCACCATCTACCGGCAGCCGATCCTGGCTCGCGCGACCACGTACGAGGGGGCCCGCGAGCAGGTCATCACCACGGTGATCCACGAGGTGGCCCACCACTTCGGCATCGACGACGACCGGCTGGACGAGCTCGGGTGGGCCTGAGCCCGTGCGAGGATCGGCACCCCGTCCCACGACCCGGAGCCGCCCCGTGACCCGCCCCGAGATCCGCATCGCGACCATCGGCACCAGCAGCATCACCGACCGCTTCGCCGACGGGGTGCGAGACGTGGAGGGTCTGCGGATCAGCCACGTCTTCTCCCGGGACGCGGCCACCGCCGCCACGGCGGCCGAGCGGCTCGACGCCGTCGGGGTGTCGGACCTCGACGCGCTGCTCGCCGACCCGGACGTCGACGGGGTCTACGTCGCCAGCCCGAACAGCGTCCACCATGGGCAGGTGCTCGCCGCGGTGACCGCCGGCAAGCACGTCCTCGTCGAGAAGCCGGCGGTGCCCACCGTGGCCGAGTGGGACGAGCTGGTCGCCGCGGCCCGCGCTGCCGGGGTCGTGCTCATCGAGGCGATGCGCACGGCCTACGACCCGGGCCTGGAGGCGGTGCGGGCGGCGATGCCCGCGGTCGGCACGGTCCGCCGCGTCTCGCTGCGGTACGGCAAGCGGTCCTCCCGGTACGACCAGGTCCTGGCCGGCGAGCGGGTCAACATCTTCGACCCGGCGATGGCCGGCGGTGCGCTCAACGACCTGGGGGTGTACTGCGCGCACGCGCTGGTGAGCCTGTTCGGTGAGCCGGAACGGATCGCCGGCGCCCTCGTGCCCATCAGCGCCGGGTCGGACGGTGCCGGTGCCGCGCTGGCCGTCTACCCCGGTTTCGTCGCCGACCTCAGCTGGTCCAAGATCACCGATTCGGCGCTGCCCAGCGAGATCCAGGGCGAGGCGGCCACGATGGAGATCGACGCGATCGACAGCGCCCGCACGCTCACCCTGCGGTTCACCGACGGGCGGGTCGAGACGCGCACCGTCGACGCCCCGTCGAGCACGCTCACCGACGAGGCCCGCCGTTTCGCCGAGCTGATCGCCACCGGCGCCGACCACCGCCCCGACCAGGAGCGCACCCGGCAGACGCTGCGCCTCGTCGAGGCCATCCGTGCGGCGAGCTGAAACCCGCCCGTGACGGAGGTCGCCGACGTCGTGCGGGCCCGCGCGGTCGCCGTCCTGACCGCGGCCGGTGTCCCCGACCCGGACGGTGACGCCGCCGCGCTCGTCGGCCACGTCGTCGGCGACGCCGCCGGTCCCGTCGGTGCCGGTGACCGGATCCGCATCGACGCGCTGGTCACCCGCCGCGCCGACCGGGAGCCGCTCGCCGTCCTGACCGGACACGTCCGCTTCCGGGGCCTGGACCTCGCCGTCGGCCCGGGGGTGTTCGTGCCCCGGCCGGAGACCGCGCAGATGGTGCAGCTGGCGGTCGACGCGCTCACCGCCGCCGGTCCTGGAGCGACCGCGGTCGACCTGGGCACGGGATGCGGCGCGATCGCGCTGACCCTGGCCACCGAGGTCCCGGGGTCGACGGTGATCGGGGTGGAGGTCGATCCGGCCGCTTTCGCCTGGGCGGAGCGCAACGCCGGCGGCACCGGCGTCCGGATGGTGCTGGCCGATCTCGCGGGGGCGCTTCCCGAGCTCGACGGCACGGTCGACGTGGTGATGAGCAACCCGCCCTACATCCCGACCGGGATGATCCCGCGCGAGGTCGAGGTACGGCGGTACGCACCCGCCGTCGCGTTGTTCGGCGGCACCGACGGGATGTCGGTGGTGCGCCAGGTGTCGGCCACCGCACGGCGGTTGCTGCGTCCGGGCGGGACGCTGGTCGTGGAGCACGGGGAACAGCAGGCCGCAGCGGTGGCCGCGATCCTGACCACCGACGGCTGGCACGACGTCGCCGGCCACCGCGACGGCTCCGACCGGGACCGGGCCACCACCGCCCGCCGCTGACCCGACCGGTGCGGATGCCGCCCCGGTCGCTGCTCGGCATAATGCGGGGGCCGTCCGGGTCACCCCGGGAGACCGAGCGCGTCTGAGGGGACCTATGACCACCATCGCCGTCGTCGGGGAAGTCGTCGCGGACGCCGTCCTCCCGCCCGACGGGGTGCGCGACCACGTCGCCCACCTCACCGTGCACCCCGGCGGCGGACCGGCGAACTTCGCCGTCGCGCTGGCTCGGCTGGGTACCGTGGCCCGCTTCGCCGGACGGCTGTCGACCGGTTCGCTGGGTGCGCTCTGCCGCTCCTCGCTGGAGGCGTCCGGGGTCGACCTGTCCACCAGCATCGCGGCGCCCGAGCCCGCGACCCTGGCCATCGCCAAGCTCTCCGCGGACGGCGCGGCGTCCTACGAGTTCTACGTCGACGGCACCGCGGACTGGCAGTGGACCCCCGAGGAACTCGCCCCCCTCGTCGCCGGTGAGGGCGCGGACGCCCCGGTCGCGATCCACACCGGGACGCTGGCGCTGGCGCTGCAGCCGTCCGGGCAGGTCATCGAGGACCTGCTCGCCGCGGCGCGCTCGCACCTCACCGTCTCCATCGACCCGAACCTGCGCACCGCGCTCGTCCCGGTCGAGAAGTACCGCGCCAAGATCGCGCACTGGGCGGCGCTCGCCGACATCGTCCGGCTGTCCGAGGACGACCTGGTGCAGCTGTGGCCGGGTGCCTCCCCCGAGGACGCCGCCGCGTCGCTGCACGAGCACGGGGTCGTGCTGGCCGTCGTCAGCCTGGGTGCGGACGGGGCGTTCGCCTCGTTGCGCGGCGAGTCGGTGCGGGTGCCGGTGGCCGGGCGCGCCGTCGTCGACACCGTCGGCGCGGGTGACTCGTTCCACGGCGGGCTGCTGCACCACCTCGCCGAGGCGGGACAGCTCGGCGGCCGGCTGGACGACCTCACCGTCGACGGGCTGCGCGAGGCGCTCGAGTTCGCGGCCAAGGTCGCCGCGGTGACGGTGTCCCGGGCCGGCGCGAACCCGCCTTGGGCGCACGAACTGGTCTGAGCGGTCAGGCAGGCCGCAGCAGGTCGATCAGGTCCTGCGTGCCGCGGACGTCGCCGAAGCTGCGGTACACCGTCCGCAGCGTGGCGTTGTGAGCCGCATCGTCGACGGTGGCGGTCGCCTCGGCGGCCAGCACGACCCGGTAGCCCAGCGCCGCCGCGTCCCGCGCCGACGATTCGCAGCACACATTGGTCGCGACGCCCGAGATGACGACCGTGTCGATCGATCGAACGGCGAGCAGAGCCGGCAGGCCGTTCGCGTCGGTGAAGGCACTGACCGTCAACTTCTCGAGCACCGGATCGTCGTCGCTGACGCCGAGCCCGGGCCACAGGCGATCCCGGGGTAGGCCGGGGCCGCCCGTGGCGGCATACCGCGCGGCGATATCGGGACCGTAGAACTCCGTCGCCCATGCGCTGGGCGTC
>JBQGEH010000828.1:0-8482 GCA_052039515.1 Nakamurella sp.
GGGCCAGCGCGCGGTGCTCGTCATCGGTCAGCGTGCCGCCGCGGCGCACGGTGGTGAGCCGTAGGTCGCGCTGCGGCGGCAGGATCACGCCGGACTACTTCTTCGGCTTCTTCCGCAGGATCAGCACGGCCAGCACGACGGCGCCGACGATCGGCGCGATCTGCTGCAGGAACGGGCCCTTGGCCGCGGTCAGCACCTCGACCGGCTCGCTGCGGTCGGCGCGCGGCGGCGTCGCGTGCGCCGCCCGAGGGGCGTCGTCGGGCAGGCCGCCGACCGGGGTGGTGGGCTCCGCGGCCGGCTGCACCGGCTCCTCGAACTCGTCGGCCACCACCTCCGCGGCGACCTCGTCGGGGTTGAGCACCTTGAGCAGCTCGGCCTCCGGCGCGGACTTGCCGGCCAGTTTGCGGGCCATCGCGTCGGCGAAACGGTTCACCGACTCGTTGCCGACGTCGATCATCACCTGCCGGCTGAACGCCGACTCGCGGCCGGTGATCGACAGCGTGGTCAGCAGCACGACCGCCGTCCGGTTGGGGGTGACCGCGGAGGCGGTCGCGTCGACCAGCATGGTCGCCGACGAGCCGGCCCGGGTGGCGCCACCGGTCGCCTCGATGACCGCGTGGTGCGCCGCCGGGTCCCGCTCGACGAAGCGTGCGGTGCCCTTGAAGGTGCGCGGGATGCGGCCGATCTTGATCTTCAACGTGCCCGAGAACTCGTCGCCGTCGACGCTGTCCAGCGAGGCCCCCGGCCAGCACTGGGCGACCAGGTCCAGGTCGGTCAGCGCCGGGTACGCCTTGTCGACCCCCACCGGCAGCTCGAAGCGGTGTTCCAGTTCCACGACGGACCTCCAGGGCGCGGTGTGTCGGCGTACCGCGGGGACCCGCGGACGGCACTGGCGATGATCGTAGAGGGCGCCCGCCACACCGGCCCGCAGCCGTCGTCGCAGGCCTCCCGCAGGCACCGCCACCTGCGCAGACTCCGACAATCGGGGCTCCGACAGTCGGGTGGCGCAGGTCACCCCGGCCCCGGATCCGTGCCACTATGGGAGGAACTGAGGAGAGGTTCATGCCATCGCAGCCGCCCGTTGACGCCCCTGACCCCGCCGTGACGACCGCCGGCCCCGACACCGCCGACAGCACCGCCACGGCCAGCGCCGCCGCCGCCCGTGGGGCCGCCGGTACGTCCGCGCTGCCCCAGCCGCACGAGGTGCTTGCCGGCCTTCGCGCCACCATCACCGCGCCGGGCATCTTCTCGCTGCTCAGTCCCGAGGGTGAGTACACCCCCTCCGACCGCTTCCCCCTCGACGTCACGCCCGACCTGGTGCGCGACCTCTACCGGGACATGGTGCTGGTCCGCCGGGTCGACCGGGAGGGCAACGCCCTGCAGCGGCAGGGCCAGCTCGGGCTGTGGGCGCCGCTGCTCGGCCAGGAGGCCGCCCAGATCGGTGCCGGTCGGGCGATGCGGCCCCAGGACATGGCGTTCCCGTCCTACCGTGAACACGGCGTCGCCTACTGCCGCGGCGTCGAGCCGGTGCAGATCGCGTCGATCTTCCGGGGCGTGGACTTCGGCTCCTGGAACCCGCGCGAGAAGCGTTTCACCAACTACGCCATCGTCATCGGCAACCAGGTCATCAACGCGGTCGGCTGGGCCATGGGGCAGCGGCTGGACGGCGCGATGGGCGACGAGGAGTCGGCCGAGGCCACCATCACGTTCTTCGGCGACGGGGCCACCTCGCAGGGCGACGTGCACGAGGGCATGGTGTTCGCCGCGGCGTTCAACGCCCCCGTCGTCTTCTACTGCCAGAACAACCAGTGGGCGATCTCGGAGTCCATCCACCGCATCGCCCGCAAGCCGCTGTACGAACGGGCCGCGGGCTACGGCTTCCCCGGCATCCGGGTCGACGGCAACGACGTGCTCGCCTGCCTGGCCGCGACGACCTGGGCGCTGGACGAGTGCCGCTCGGGCAACGGCCCGGTGATGATCGAGGCGTTCACCTACCGGATGGACGCGCACACCACCTCCGACGACCCGACCCGCTACCGGATGGACGACGAGACCCAGGCCTGGAAGCTGCTCGACCCGATCGAGCGGGTCAAGGCGTACCTGGCCCGCAACGGACTGGCCGACGCCGCGTTCTTCGACGCGGTCGCCGCGGAGTCCGACGCGCTGGCGGCCGACTTCCGCAGCCGGGTGGTGAACCTGCCCGCGCCGGCCCCGTCGGTGATGTTCGAGCACGTCTACGCCACCCCGCACCCGCAGGTCGAGGCGCAGCGCGCGGAGTTCCAGACCTACCTCGACGGCTTCGCCGACACCGGGCACGCCGCGGGGACCGGGCACGCAGGAGGTCGGCACTGATGGCGACGATGACGTTGGCGAAGGCCCTCAACACCGCGCTGCACGACGAGATGGCCGCCGACCGCAAGGTTCTCGTCATGGGCGAGGACGTCGGCCGGCTCGGCGGCGTCTTCCGGATCACCGACGGGCTGTACAAGGACTTCGGTGAGGACCGGGTCATCGACACCCCGCTCGCCGAGTCCGGGATCGTCGGCACCGCCGTGGGTCTGGCGATGCGGGGCTACCGGCCGGTGGTCGAGATCCAGTTCGACGGCTTCGTCTTCCCCGCGTTCGACCAGATCGTGTCCCAGGTCGCCAAGATGGGCTTCCGGTCCGGCGGTGCGTGGACCGTACCGCTGGTCATCCGGATCCCGTTCGGGGGCGGGATCGGCGCGGTGGAGCACCATTCCGAGTCGCCGGAATCGTTGTTCTGCCACATCGCCGGGCTGCGGGTGGTGTCCTGCTCGAACGCCTCCGACGGCTACCACATGCTCCGCCAGGCGATCGCCAGCGACGATCCGGTGGTGTTCCTGGAACCGAAACGCCGTTACTGGGAGAAGGCCGAGGTCGAGACGGCCGCGCATCAGGGCGACTGGTTCACCAGCCGGATCCGCCGCGAGGGCACCGACTGCACGGTCGTCACCTACGGTCCGTCGGTGTCCATCGCGCTGGCCGCCGCCGACGCCGCAGCCACCGAGGGCCGGTCGCTGGAGGTCATCGATCTCCGGTCGCTGTCGCCGATGGACCTCGACCCGGTACTCGAGTCCGTCCGCCGCACCGGACATCTCGTCGTCGTGAGCGAGGCGCCGCGGGAGAGCTCGATCACCTCCGACATCGCCGCCCGGGTCACCGAGTCGGCGTTCTACTCGTTGCAGGCTCCGGTGCTGCGGGTCGCCGGACTGGACGTGCCCTACCCGCCCAGCAAGCTCGAGGACGAGTTCCTGCCCACCCTGGACCGCGTACTGGACGCGGTCGACCGCAGTCTGGAGTACCGGTGAGTCGTGTCGAGACCTTCGCGCTGCCCGACGTCGGGGAGGGCCTGACCGAGGCCGAGATCCTCGACTGGCGGGTCGCGCCGGGGGACGAGGTCGGGGTCAACCAGATCCTCGTCGAGATCGAGACGGCCAAGGCCGCGGTCGAACTCCCGTCGCCGTTCGCCGGCCGCGTCACCTCGTTGCTCGTCCCGCAGGGCCAGACCGTCGATGTCGGCGTCCCCATCATCACCATCGACACCGACCCGCAGGGTTCCGCCGAAGCGCCCCCCACGCCCGCCGCTGGGGCCGCGTCCGACGAGGACGGCGGCACCAAGATCGGCGAGATGACCGCCGACGGCCGGATCGCCACCCTCGTCGGTTTCGTCCCCGCCGGGCCGGCCCCCGGCCGCCGTCCCCGCCGCGCGCCCGAGCCGGCACCGGTCAACGGGGCCGCGGTCGCCGCGCAGGTCGCACCGGACGCTGCGACGGCTGCCGTCACGCCGCCGGTCGAGGTGCCGTCCGCCCCGGCCGTGGCCGCGCCCCCCGCACCCCCCGCCCCCGCCGCGCCGGCGCGGTCCGGTCCCGTTCCGCTGGCCGCGCCGCCGGTCCGGCTGCTCGCCCGGGAACTGGGCGTGGACCTCGGCACGGTACCGCCCACCGGCCCCGGCGGCGTCATCACCCGCGCCGACGTGCAGCAGGCCGCCGCCCCGGCGCCGGCCCCCACCCCGGCCGCCGGTCCGCGGTCGGGAGTGGACCCGGCCCGGCAGCGCCGGGTGCCGATCAAGGGTGTCCGGAAGGCGACCGCCGCGGCCATGGTGGCCAGCGCCTTCACCGCCCCGCAGGTCACGGTTTTCCAGAGCGTCGACGTCACCGAGCTGATGGCGCTGCGGCAGCGGCTGCGAACCCGCCGCGAGTTCGCCGACGTCAAGCTCACCCCGCTCGCCTTCGCCGCCCGTGCGGTCTGCCTCGCGTTGCGCCGGGCCCCCGACCTCAACGCGCACTGGGACGAGGCCGCCCAGGAGATCGTGTTCTCCGACTACGTCAATCTGGGCATCGCCGCCGACACCCCGCGGGGGCTCGTCGTGCCGCACATCCGGGACGCCGACGCGCTGGACCTGCACGGCCTGGCCCTGGCGCTCGCCGAACTGGTGGACACCGCCCGGCAGGGCCGAACCGCGCCGGCGGCCATGATCGGCGGCACGTTCACCATCACCAACATCGGCGTCTTCGGCATCGACGCCGGCACCCCGATCCTCAACCCCGGCGAGGCGGGCATCCTGGCGATGGGGGCCATCCGGGCGACGCCCTGGGTGGTGGACGGGGAGTTGGCGGTCCGGCAGGTGTGCCAGCTGTCGCTGAGCTTCGACCACCGGCTCGTCGACGGGGCCCAGGGATCGCGTTTCCTCGCCGACGTCGCCGCGCTGCTCACCGAGCCGGGGCTCGCCTTCGCCTGGTGACCGTCCGGGTCCGGGCGGTCAGCTGCTCCGCAGCTCTGTTTGATCAGCTGCTGCGCAGCTCTGTTTGATCAGCTGCTCCGTAGCTGGGCCCGGGCGGGGAGCACGTGCGACACCAGTCCGATGCCGGTGCCCAGGATCGGCCAGACCGGCCACGGGTACCAGGCGCCGGTCGGGACGGCCACCGCCAGCCAGATGACGATCATCAGCGCGGCGAGCGCCAGCCATCCGAGGGTGCGGGTGCGGATCTCGCGGCGCACCCCGGCGGTCCGGGCGGCGATGCGGGCGGGATCCCGGCGCACCAGCTCGGCGACCGGCAGGTCGGCGGTGACGGTGGCCAGCTCGGCCGTGGTCGTCGCGGCGAGCACCCGGTCGCTGCGCGCCCGCCACTCGTCGAAGGTCAGATAGCCCAGCGACATCGCCTGGGCCAGCACGCCGTCCACGTCCCGCCGCTCGTCGTCACCGACGCGGACCGTCCGACCCGGTGCCGGTGGCGCCACGTCGGCCGCGGGCGCCCGTCGCGCGCCGGTCGCCCGGAACGGGACGGACCACGCCGCCGCGTCGGTGCCTCCGGTGCGGGCGGAGGAGAACGTCGGGAACTGCGGTCGTCCACACATCGCGGGCCTCCGTCGTGAAGGTGACTGCTGTCGACTCCTGTCCAGTCTGCGACCCTCACCTTGACACTGTCAAGTAGATGCGGGCCGCACCGCCTCCGCGGTTGCGCTGTGCCCCAGCAGGGCGTGCGCGACGGCCGCCGCGGCCGCCGGATCGTCGACCCCGGCGATCCCCGGGAGGGCGCCGTCCCGGGTGAGCACCACCAGTCCGTGCACCAGGGCCCAGCTGCTCAGGGCGAGGGTGGACGGCGCGTCCGGGGCGGTGCCGGGCACCCGGCCGGCGGGGACGAGCTGATCGACGGTCGTGCTGAGCACGCCGATGGCGGCGCGCTCGGCCCGCCGCAGGTCCGGGTCGTCGACGTGCAGCTCGCTGGGCCGGAACATCAGGTCGAACAGGGCGGGGTGGGTCAGCCCGAAGTCGATGTAGGCCCGGCCGAGGTCGGCCAGCGTGGTGGGGGTGGGTGGTCCGTCGGTGGGCAGGACCGCGTGCAGCGCGGCGGTGAGGGCGTCGAAACCGTCCGTGGCCACCGCCGTCAGCAGTCCCGCCCGGTCGCCGAAGTGGTGCTTCGGCGCGGCGTGGGACACCCCCGCCCGGCGGGCGACCGCGCGCAGGCTGATGCCGGCCCGCCCGTGCTCGACCAGCTCCGCCCGGGCGGCGGTCAGCAGCGCCCCCCGGCCACCGGACGGGAGGGCGGCGTCGGTGGTGGGCTCGTCCATCCGGCGATGGTGGGCGACCCGGACTGACGGTGTCAATCCGTCGCCCCGGAGGCTGTGCGTGGTGGGGCGATGATCGAGGATCGTGGGCGAACGCCCCGCTGAACCGGACGATCGACGGTGTGTGAGCGATCGCATCGACGAATCGGGAACCTAAAGGCCTCCGGCGGCGTCATAGTCAGTAAGCCCCGGCCGCCGGTCGGAGCACCCGCCCGACCGGGCGGACCCGAGAAGAGAAGGTGTTTTTCCCATGAGCAACCTCGCGAAGGCCATTCGCAGCCGCCGTGAGACGTCCCGTACCCGTCGCCTGGTGACCCGGGCGATCAACTCGGCGCCGACGGCGTCGATGCGCGACGAACTGATCGTCATCGCCCAGCGGCAGGGCCGCATCTTCGACTGAACACCGCCGCGCCGCGGATCCACCGATGGGATGTAACGCCCCCGGTGCCTGCGGCGATAGAGCGGTTGACCCCGGATCGCTGCCAGACCCCCGACATGGCAGCGAGCCGGGGTTTTCCCTTTTCCCGGGCCAGCCGGATGCCGTCGTCGGGGGAGCGGGCCCGCCCCGGTGCGGGCGCGACGGCGTCGCCGCGATGACTCCCCGTACCGGTGACCGGTCGACCGGGTGATCCCTGAGCCGTCCGGGGAAGCATCGTGGCCCGATCGGCTGAGTGATACAGCGTATCCGTTCGGTTACAGTTCTGTCGGCCCGTGACGACACGGCTACCCGCTGTCCCTGCCCGGCGCTGCGGCGCCGAGACGGTCGAGGGACGTCACGAGACGGAGTTGCGCCTCATGACCGATCGGTCGCCCCGCCCCACCGGACTCCGCCGCCGACTGGGGGCGGCACTGGCCGTCCTCGGTCTGGTCGGCACCACCGTCCTGGTCTCCACTCCGACCGCTCAGGCCGCGCCGGTCCTGACCCCGCTGGTCACCGACTCGTTCGCCAACCCGACGACCACGTCGCCGAACTGGAAGACGGTGACCGCGGCCGGTAGCGCGACGCCCTGTCTCACCGCGGGCTCGAATCCGTCCACCACGCCCATCGGCGGCTGCGGAACCCCGTCCGATCCGTCGGGCGCCGGCACGCTGCGGCTGACCAACAACTTCAACAGCCAGGGCGGCACGGTCTACAACACGATCAGCATCCCGACCAGCGCCGGCATCGACGTCGCCTTCGACACCTACCAGTACAACGGCAGCGGCGCCGACGGGATCGCGTTCATCCTGGCCGCTGCCGATCCCGACAACCCCAGCGCGCCCAGCGTGAACGGGCCGATCGGCGGATCGCTGGGCTACAGCGGTGCCGGCGGCGGCGTGAGCTACGGCTACCTCGGCTTCGGGCTGGACGTCTACGGCAACTTCAGCTCGACGGGTGCGTCCGGCGCCGGGTGCGCCGCCACCGCTGCCGCGGCCCGGACGGTGGTGGTCCGCGGGCCCGGCAACGGCAGCACCGGCTACTGCCTGCTGAAGAGCACCACCTCCAGCGGCCAGCTGGATGCGCGCAACCAGACCAGCCGACCGGCGTCGGTGCCGGTGCGGATCGCCCTCAACCCGACCACCTCCACCGCCACCACCGCCTCCGGTCTGACCGTCCCCGCGTCGAGCTGGCTCATCGCGTGGACCTCCTACGGGTTCGCGCAGCAGACCATGACCGGCGCGCTGCCGACCGCCGCCCGGCTGAGCGCCCTCGGCTTCCCGGCCGGCTACTTCAACCCCACCACGGGACTGCCCTACCAGCTGACCTTCGGCTGGTCGGCGGCGACCGGCGGGGCGACGGAGTTCCACGAGATCAACCAGCTCAGCTCGACCACCCTCACCGGCCAGCTGCCCGCGTGGCGGTTGAGCGTCGGTGACGACCAGGGCGGCCGCTTCCTCACCGGCAGCACCGGTGTGGTCACGGTGACCCCGTCGCTGGACCCCGCGCAGGGCGACGAGACCGAGGACGCCACCGTCACCACGACCGTCCCCGCCGGACTGACCCCGGCCCTGCCGACCGGCACGGGCTACTCCTGCACGGTGAGCGGGCAGGTCGTCAGCTGCCGCTACGCGGTCACCACCACCATCCCGGCGGGCTCCGCGCTACCCACCCTGCAGATCCCGGTCACCGTGTCCGCCGCGGCCGGGTCCACCCCGGTGATCAGCAGCAAGGTGTCGTCGCTGGACGGCAACCCCCGCACCGCCACCCGGACCGTCAACGTCGCCGCCTTCACCGCGACCGCGACGCCGTCCTCGGTCCCGTTCAGCGACGTTCCCACCCTGAGCGCGTCCGGGCTGTCCACCGACGCCACCGGCACCATCACCTTCAGCACCGGCGGCACCGCACTCTGCGTCGCCACGCTGCCGGGCACCAGCTGCACCCCCACGACGACGCCGACCGTCGGCACCTACCCGG
>JBQGEH010000829.1:0-3497 GCA_052039515.1 Nakamurella sp.
CCCAGACCTACAGCGAGTTCACCGTGCACCTCGTCGAGGTCTGCCGGACGTGCCGGTGGAACCACCTGGTCAGTTCGTTCGTGATGGGCCACGACGGTGAGCGCCGGCCGCGCGCCCGGCGCGCCGGCGGCTGACCGTCCCTCCGCGGTGGGGCGCGCGCGGACCGTGTCGGCACGGGGCCGCCCAGTAGCATCCGTGCGGTGAGCAGCCGAGCCGAAGCGGGGGAGCCGGCCGTCCCGGACACGGGACCGTCGGATCCGGCGGGGACCGAGCCGGCGGGGACCGAGCCGGCCGGGCGCCGCGGCCGCCGTTCGGGCCGGGCCGTCGACATCGACCCCAGCGCCACCCTCAGTCCGTTCGAGCGGGTGATCCCGAGCTGGACCGACGCCACCGTCCGCCGGGCCGCCCAGCTCATCGGTGGCCCGCTCGGGCGGCACGCCCAGGTCGGGCGGCTGCCGGTGCTCACCCCGCTGCGGGTGTGCCTGTTGATGGCGTTGCTGTTCCTCGTCTTCGGCTGGCTCGCCAAGTCGCCCTGCATCCAGCAGACGCCCGGCGCGGACGGCGCGATGGTGCTCGACTCCAGCGCCAACCGGCAGTGGATCTCCGGCTGCTACAACGACGTCGTCCCCGCCTACCAGATCCACGGCCTGAACCAGTCGATCTCCCCGTTCGCCACCCACTACGCCTCCGACGGCTCGGTGCTGCCGGCGCTGCCGTACAGCGCGCTCACCGCGGCGTTCCTGTGGCTGGTGGCCCGCGCGGCCGGGGCGTACCGCAAGGTCGCCGAGACCACCGGCCTGCTGCCGGAGTCGCTGGACGTGGCCGTCTTCTTCACCTTCGGCGCCATCGCGCTCGGGCTGGTTTACCTGTGGGCGGTCGCCAGCACGCTGAAGATCTCCCGGCGGCGGCCCTGGGACACCGCCATCATGTGCCTGTCGCCGCTGCTCATCGTGCACGCCTTCACCAACCTCGACATCCTGCCGATCGCACTGCTGGCCGCGGCGATGCTGTCCTGGTCGCGGTCCCGGCCGGTGTGGGCGGGCGTGCTGCTGGGGCTGGCCGTGGCGGCCAAGCTCTACCCGGTGCTGCTGCTGGTGCCGCTGGTCGTGCTCGGGTTGCGGACCGGGCGGATGCGGCCGGTGGTGGTCACCGCGCTGGCCGCCGCCGCCACCTGGACGACGGTGAACCTGCCGTTCGTGCTCACCGATCCGCGCGCCTGGGCCCAGTTCTACGCGGTCAACGTGGACCGCAAGCCCGAGTTCACCACGCTGTGGTCGGTGTTCTCGTCATGGTCGGGATCCAACCTGTTCACCCCCGACCTCGCGCCCGGGCAGGCCCCCGCCCTGCTCAACGCGGTGGTGGCGGTGCTGCTCGTCGTCGCGGTGCTGCTCATCGGCTGGCTGGGGCTCGCCGCCCGCCGCCGGCCACGACTGGCGCAGCTGATGTTCCTCACGGTGGCGGCGTTCCTGCTGCTGACCAAGACCTGGAACCCGCAGTTCTCCCTCTGGCTGCTGCCGCTGGCGGTGCTGGCCCTGCCGCGGTGGCGTCCGCTGCTGATCTGGCAGCTCGCCGAGGCGGCGCTGTGGTGGCTGTTGATGCTGACGTTCGCGACCCGCGGCGACAGCACCGCCCGCTACGCGCTGTTGTCGGCCTACCCGTTCCAGGCGATGGCCCTGGTCCGCGACGCCATCCTGATCGGCCTGATGGTCATGGTCGTCCGGGAGATCCTGCGGCCGTCCACCGACGTGGTCCGCCAGGCCGGCGACGACGACCCCACCGGCGGGCCGTTCGCCGACGCCCCGGACCGGCTCACCCTGCCGTCACTGCCCGCCCTCGTCGGTCCGCGGGTCCGGCCGCCCGACGACCGGGTCCCGGTGGCGTGACCCGTCGCGCCCGGCGGCTCGCCGCCGTCGTCCTGCTGATGCTCGGCACGCTCGTGATCGCCGGCCCGCCGGCGGCGGCGGTGGACGACGAGGTGCAGGCGACGGTCGACGCCGTGGTCGACGCCGCGGCGTCCGACGACATCCGGCAGTCCGTCGCGGTCGTCGACCGCACCGACGGCACCCTGCTCGCGAGCCGCGGCGGTGACACCGTCTACAACTCCGAGTCGATCCTGAAGCTGTTCACCGCGGCCTGGTACCTGATCCGCGCGGACGGGAACCCCGACCCGGACACCGCCGCGGCGCTGGCCACGATGATCGAGGTGTCCGACAACGGCATCCAGAGCGACCTGTGGCGCCGCGAGATCGTCCCGACCATCGCCGAGCGCTACGGACTGACCGCCACCACCAACGCCGCCAACGCCAGCGCCCGCAACTGGGGGTCGGCGAAGATCACCGCCGACGACCAGGTCCGCTTCCTCTGGGGGATGTCGCAGGATCCGCTCGTCGGTCCGTCCCTGACGCTGTGGATGGCCGCGGCCGCGCCGACCGGCTCGGACGGCTTCGACCAGGCCTTCGGGCTCAACGCGGTCGGCGGCGACCACGGGGCCAAGCAGGGCTGGAGCGACTCCGGCTGGTCGCCGTACAACATCCACTCGGTGGGCTGGACCGGCCGGTACCTGGTGGCCATCCTGCAGACCTCCTCGTCCGCGGGCAGCGACACCATGAAGGCCGCCTCGACCCGGACGGCGCAGGCGCTCACCGCGCTGTCGGACACCCGGTACCCGCCGCCGGCGCCGGTGGACTGTGCCGCCCCGGGCTGGTGGAGCGGCACCCTGGTGCGCGTCGTCCTGCCGACGGTGGGTACGGCCCTGGGGGCGGTGCTGACCCCGCCCGCCGACTGGTGCGCCGGCGGCTGACCACGACCTGGAAGGACGGTGCGCCCGTGGCGCTGATCCGCTGCGACTTCTACTCCGACGCGCTGGGCGTGAGCACGTCGATGACCGTGCTGCTGCCCGAGCAGACCCGCAGCCAGATCGGCCTGGACGGGGCGCCGGCGACCGCGGACACGGGCTTCCCCACGCTGTACCTGCTGCACGGGCTGTCCGACGACCACACGATCTGGCAGCGCCGGACATCGCTCGAGCGGTACGTCGCCCCCCTGGGTCTGGCCGTGGTGATGCCCGCGGTCAGCCGCAGCTTCTACGCCGACGAGGCGTCCGGGCTCGCGTACTGGACGTTCCTGGCCGACGAGCTGCCCGCCAAGGTCGAGTCCCTGTTCCGGGTGTCGCAGCGGCCGGCCGACCGGTTCGTGGCCGGCCTGTCGATGGGCGGCTACGGCGCGTTCAAGTGGGCGCTGCGGCGGCCGGAGTTCTTCGCCGCAGCCGCGAGCCTCTCCGGGGCGCTGGACCTGGCGCGGATCCAGCGCGAACGGGACCGGGTGCAGGATCCGGGCATGATGCGGCGCATTTTCGGCGACGCCCCGGTCGAGGGGTCGCCGGACGACCTGTTCGCCCTGCTCGACGCGGTGACCGACCCGCCGCCGCTATACCTCAGCTGCGGCACCGGCGACTATCTGGTCGAGGACAACCACCGCTTCGTGGCCGCCTGCGCCGA
>JBQGEH010000830.1:0-2474 GCA_052039515.1 Nakamurella sp.
TGGCTCGCCGCCGTCGCCGAGGGCGCGCACCTGCTCGGGTACGTGGTGGCGCTGCTGCCCGCCGGGGTGCTCGCCGACCGGGTCGACCGGCGGCGGCTGCTCTGCCGGACCGCCGCCGCGGGTCTGCTGCTGTACGCCGCCCTGGTCGCCGCCGCGGTCGCCGACCGGCTGACCGTGCCGCACCTGATCGCGACGGCCCTGCTGGGCGGGGTAACCGCCGGGATCTTCGGGCCGGTGGAACTCTCGGCGGTGCGCTCGGTGGTCCCCCGGGACGAGCTGCCGACCGCACTGGCCCAGCACCAGGCCCGGCAGCATCTGGCCGGGCTGATCGGCGGGCCGGTGGGCGGCGCCCTGTTCGCCGTCACCCGCTGGTTGCCGTTCGCCGTGGACACCGTCAGCTACGCGGTGTCGCTGGTCCTGCTGCGCCGGTTGCGGAGCGACCTGGCGGCACCACCGCGGACGGCTCCTCCGAAGCGGCCCGGTCGGGATCTGTTCGAGGGCTGGTCGGCGGTACGGCGCAGTCCGTTGCTGCGGACGCTGCTGGTCTGGTCGTCACTGACCAACCTGGTGGTGAACGCGCTGTTCTTCGTGGCGGTGCTGCGGCTGGTCACCGGCGGATTCGCCGCCGTGCAGATCGGGCTGGTCGAGGCGGCCGCCGGGCTGTGCGGCCTGGTCGGCGCGGTGCTGGCACCGGCGCTCATCGACCGGCTGCCGACCGGCCGGCTGACCGTCGCCGTCGCCTGGTCGGTGGTGCCGTTGGTGGTGCCGATGGCGCTGTGGAACCACCCGGTCGCGGTGGCCGCCGCACTGGGCGCGACCGTGTTGTTCAACCCGGCCGGCAACGCCGGCATCCAGGCCTACCGAATGGCGGTCACCCCCGCCGAGCTGCAGGGCCGGGTGCAGGCGACGTCGCAGTTCCTGTCGATGTCGATGATGCCGCTGGCACCGCTGCTGGCCGGGGCGGCGCTGACCGGTCTGGGCGGCCCGGCCGCGGTGCTGCTGCTGGGCGGCGTGGCCGGGCTGGTGGCGCTGATCCCGACGCTGAGCCCGGTGGTCCGGTCGGTGCCGCGACCGGCGGTCTGGCGGGAGACCGCGACCCCGGTGGACGTGCCCGTCCCCGTCCCCGCCTGACGATCGTGGTGGAGACTGGTCCGGCCGCCGACCCGAGGAGACGCCGTGTCCCAGATCCACCGGACCACCCTGAGCCCGTCCAAGCTCGAGCTCGCCGCCGGCTGGCTGGTCGGGCGGCCGTGGTACCGCGGCGACGGCGCACCGCAGCTGGAGAAAGCCGGCGGCTTCCGCCTCGACGATCCGGACGGTGAGGTGGGCTGCGAGTTCATGGTCGTCCGGGACGCCGACGGCACCTGCTACCACCTGCCCGTCACCTACCGCGGCACCGCGCTGCCCGACGGTGCGGCGGAGCTGATCGGGACCACGGAGCACGGCGTGCTCGGCACCCGCTGGGTCTACGACGGCGCCACCGACCCGCTGCTGCCGGCGTTGGCCGCGGCGTTCCTCAACGGCGAGATCCCGGCGCAGGCCCAGAGCGAGTCCGACACCCTCGACGACACCGTCGTCGCCCGCCTCGAGGGCGCCCCGGCCGTTCCGGCCGACCTCGAGATCGTCCGGGTGCTGACCGCCGGCGGCTCCGACGGCCGCGGCGGGATCACCGGCGTCTGGCAGACCGCGGACGGTCCGACCCGTGGCGCGATGGTGCGGGTGCGCTGACCCCGGTCAGACCGGTCGCAGCGTCCCGACCAGGTGCACGATGTCGCCCCGGCGTCCGCGGACGGCCACGTCCCAACCACCGTCGACCGGTGCGGACGCGAGCGTCACCGTGCCCGGCAGCAGGATCGGCTTGCGGAACGCGACGTCGACGGCGACCGCGTCGGGCAGCCGACCCTCGAACGCGGCCACCACCCGGGCGACGGTGCCCATGCCGTGCGCGATGGCCCGGGGGAACCCGAACACCCGGGCCGGCAGCGACCCGAGATGGATCGGGTTGACGTCGCCGCTGACCGCCGCGTAGCGCCGCCCGGCGTCGGCGGGCAGCCGCCACACCGCGACCGGACGCTCCGGCGGCTCGATCCCGTCCGACGGGTCCGGCGCGGGCTGACCGGACGGTCCCTCGACCCCCCGGGCCAGGTAGGTCGACCGGGACTCCCACACCGGATCGCCGTCCACGGTCAGCGCGGCGTGCAGGTCGACGGTGGTGCCGCTGCGGTGGGCGGCCGCCCCGTCGGCCCACACCTCCACGGCCAGCCGTTCGCCGGTCCCGACCGCCCGGCGCGCGGTGATGTGGTTGCCGACGTGCACGAGACCGGGGAGTGCGAACGGGAAGTCGCGCCGGGTCAACAACGCGACCTGGACCGGGAAGGCGAGCAGGTGCGGGTAGGTGACCGGCAGGTGGCCGGTCAGCGGGAATCCCAGCAGTCGGCTGTAGGCGGCCAGCCGCTCCGGGTCGGCGGTCACGT
>JBQGEH010000831.1:0-14809 GCA_052039515.1 Nakamurella sp.
CCCGCCCAGGTCCAGCAGCTGGCCACCAGCCGCCGGTCGATGCTGCCCGGCGGCAACGGACCGGCCGCACCGGGCCCGGTCACGACCGGGCGGCCGCCGGCACCCGCACCGACGTGCCCTCCGCACCGGTACGGAAGTCGAAGCCGGTGGTCAGTCCGCCGTCGATCATCACGCTGGCACCGGTCAGTCCACGGGCCGCGTCCGACAGCAGGAACAGGATCCCGTCGGCGACCTCGGCCGGGTCGAGGATCTCGCCGAACGGCTGCCGCTGTTCCCGGGTGTGCAGGAACGCGTCGGAGTCGTCGGCCGAGGCCAGGTGCCGCTCGAACAGTCCGGCCCGCATCGGTCCGGGGCACACGACATTGACGTTCACCCCGGCCCGCGCCTGGTCCAGCGCCACCGTCCGGGCGAGCTGCAGGACCGCGGACTTGCTGGCGCAGTAGGCGGCCAGTTGCTGCTCGGCGAAGTGGGCGTCGATGCTGGCCACCGAGACGACGGAGCCGCCACCGCGGGCCACCATCGCGGGGATGACGGCGCGCATCGCCATCACGGTGCCGATGATGTTGACGTCCAGCGTCTGCCGGACCTGGTCCATCGGCTGGCTGAGGATGTCACCGACGTGCAGGATGGCCGCATTGGTGACCAGGCCCAGGGAACCGCTCGCCGGCAGCTGGGCGGTGACCCCGGACCACAGGTCCTCGTCGGTCACCGAACCGGTCACGTGGGTGTAGGTTCCGGCGTCGGCGAGGCCGGCGGGGGCCGGGGCCAGGTCGACCCCGATCACGGAACAGCCTGCAGCGACGAGCTTCTGGGCCAGGACGGCGCCCAGGCCGCCGCCGGTGCCGGTGACGACGACGAGCTCCGGCAGCTGCCCGGGCAGGCGGCGGTCACCGGTGGTGGCAGAGGTGGTCATGCGAACTCCCTTGTTCGGTGTGATGTCGGGGGTGGAACGGTTCCGGGGTCAGCCGGCGGCGCGGACGGTGCCGCCGTCGACGCCCAGCGCGGCGCCGGTGATGAACGACGCGGCGGGCGAGGCGAGGAAGACGATGGCGCGGGCGACCTCCTCGGGCTGTCCGACCCGGCCGAGCGGGATCGCCCGGTCGGCGACGAGCTGGTCGACGGCGTCCTGGCCGGTCTTGCCGTAGGCCGCCTCGATGGTGCCCAGGAAGCCGCCCGGCTTCCACCAGAACGGGGTCCAGATCGGGCCGGGGCAGACGGAGTTCACCCGGATCGACGGGCCCTGCGACAGCGCCAGGGACTGCGCGACGTTGAGCATCGCGGCCTTGCTGGCGGCGTAGTCGACGATGACCGGCTCCGGCTGCCGGGCGAGGTCGCTGGCCACGTTGACCACGGCGCCGCCGCCGTGCTCGCGCATCTGCGGCAGCAGCTCGCGGCACGTCCGGATCATCGCGAACAGGTTGAGTTCGAAGGTGCGGTGCCACATGTCGTCGTCGATGTCGTCGAAGGACAGCATGCGACCGGCACCGACGTTGTTGACCAGGATGTCCGGGGCGGCCCCGAGCGCCTGCACGCCGGCGGCCGCCGCCGTCCGGCAGCCCTCCTGCGTCGACAGGTCCGCGACGAACGGGGTGACCGCCGTGAGGTTCTCGCCGTCGATGTACTCCCGCAGCGAGGTCTCGTCGTGGTCGACGGCGAAGACGCGCACGTCCTCCGCCGCGAGCAGCCGGACCACCTCCCGCCCGATGCCGGTGGCCGCCCCGGTGACGTAGGCGGTCTTGCCCGAAAGGCCCAGGTCCATCGCGTCTCTCCTCTCTCACGGCCGCCGGGGGTCGGGGCCGCGTCGGTCCGCGCGGGCGGGCCGGGTGCCGGACCAGGGTCAGGTCCGGACAGGTGTGGTCAGCTCCCGGCGGCCGGCCCGGTCACGGCTTGGAGCCCAGCGCCGTGGTCGCCTCGGTCACGGCACCCGCGGCCCGTCGCCGGGTCACCTCGGCCACCGCCGCCCAGTCCAGGTCCGCCCCGGCCTCGACCGCCTCGGTGAAGATGCCGTGCAGGACGTCGGCGGTGGGCAGCTCGACATCCACGCCGGCCGCCGCGGCGCGGGCCAGGTTCAGGTCCTTCAGACCCAGCGTGGTGGTGAAACCCGCCGGTAGATAGCGGCTCTCGGCGATCATCGAGCCGTAGCCGCCGTACACCGGGCCGGGGAACAGCGAGTTGTTGGCCAGTTCCACGAACGCCGACGGGTCGATGCCCGAGCGCTCGACCAGGGTGATGGACTCGGCCATCGCCTGCAACGCGTGGATGATCAGGTAGTTGATGCCGATCTTGGCGGTGTTGGCCGTGGTGGGCTCGCCACCCACCGGCCAGAGCCGGGCGGACAGCGCCTCCAGCGGGGCGCGGAGCGCGTCCACGTCGCCCTCGCCGCCGGCGACCACGATGTTGAGCTTCCCGGCGGCGGCGACCGGTGGCCGGCCGATGACCGGGGCGGCGACGTAGCCGACGCCGGCTCCGGCGTGGGCGGCGGCGAACTCGACGGCGGCCTCGACGCTGACCGTGGCCATGTTGGCGTGCACGCAGCCCTCCGGCGCCGCGGCGAGCGCCTCCGCGGTGAACACGGCCCGGAACGCCGCGTCGTGGGCCAGCACCGACAGCACGGCGCCGGTGGCGAGCACTTCGCCGACGTCGACGGCCGCCCGGGCTCCCCGCTCGACCAGCGCGGCCACCGGCTCCGGGGAGCGGTTCCAGACGACGACGTCGAAGCCCTCGTCGAGCAGTCGGCCGACCATGGCCGCGCCCATGCTGCCCAGACCCACGAAACCGATGGTGCTCATGCCGTCCTCCCGTCGGACGTCGCCGCGACCGGTTGCCGGGCGTCCGTCCCGCCCGCCAGTGTGTCGGTCCCGTCGACGGCCACCGGCACCGGACGGACCAGCACCTTGAGCTGGTCACCGGCCGGGTCCACCAGCGCGTCGAAGCCGCGGCTGACCACGTCGTCCAGGTCGACGACCGAGGTCAGCACCTTGCGCACCGGGTAGCTGCCGCGGGCGATCATCCGGATGATGCGTGGCCAGTCGGTGGTCCGGAAGCACCAGCTGCCGTACAGGTCGAGGTCCTTCTGCGACAGCAGCATGGCGTCGAGCTCGGCCGGCCGGGTGTGCCGACCGGTCTGCACGATGCGGCCGGCGGGCCGGGTGGTGCGCACGGCCAGCCCCAGACCCGCGGTGGTGCCGGAACACTCGGCCACCACGTCGACCCCGACGCCGCCGGTGAGCTGGGCGATCGCGTCCTCGACGTCGTCGGCCGGGTCCAGCACGGGTCCGACGTCCAGCGCGCGGGCGCGGGCCGCCCGCTTCGGATTCGGCTCCACGACGATGACCAGACCCGCCCCCACCGCGTCGGCGTACAGCGCGCTGAGCGCTCCCACCGGGCCGGCGCCGGTCACGAGGACGGTGTCCCCGCCCTCGACCCGGGCCCGTTCCAGCCCGTACCCGGCGACCGCGGCCGGCTCGACGAGCGCACCGTCCTCGTCGGTCAGCTCGTCCGGCAGCACCGCGACCTGGTAGTCACGGACCACCGCGTACCGGGCCAGCCCGCCCGTCGCGGCGCTCAGGCCGGTGGCGGCGAAGTTACTGCACAGGTTGGCCTTCCCGTGCCGGCACGCCCAGCAGTGACCGCAGACGATGGCCGGCATCACCGAGACCCGGTCGCCGACCCGTACTCCCCGCGCGGCCGGACCGGTCTCCACCACCCGCGCGGAGAACTCGTGGCCGAGGACCTGCGGCAGGGTGGCCCCGGTGAGCGGGTGCGGATGCACCGGCGTGACGATCGGCCCCGAGGTGTACTCGTGCAGGTCGGTGCCGCAGATGCCGCACAGCGCGACCTCCAGCAGCACCTCGTCCGCGGCGGTGATGGCCGGCTCGGGGATCTCCTCGACACGGATGTCGGAGGCGGTGTGGAAACGCGCTGCTCTCATCGGTTCTCCTCGTGGTCCTCCCGCCGGACGACGGGAGGACCACTGGTTCGGGACAGGGGGCGGCAGCCGGGCGCCGGCACGGCTCACAGGGAGGGGGGAGCCGTCCGGACAGGGGCACGGCGCCCGGCGCCGCCGGTCAGGCGCCGACCGGGGTGGGGTCGACGAGGAACTTGCCGCGGGCGGTGCGCGCCGCGAGCGGACCGAAGGCGTCCTCGACGATCCGGTCCAGGCCGACCACACGCTCGACCAGCAGGCCGGCGAGGTCGCGCTTGGCCAGGATGTCCAGCGCCGCGGGCAGGTCGTCCGGACAGACGTGGGCGAGCGAGGTGGAGATGTCGATCTCGCGCACCGACAGATCGAGCAGGTTCAGTTCGGTGCCGCCCGGGTGCAGGCCGACCAGCTGCAGCCGGCCACCGCGGCGCAGCAGCTGCTGTGCGAGCTGCGGGTTGCCCTTGACCCCACTGGCCTCGAAGACGACGTCGGCGCCGTCACCGCCGGTGACCTCGGCGACCACGTCGGCCAGTGACTCCTCCCGCAGGTTCACCGGGCGGTCGGCACCCAGCGCGGTCGCGGTGGTGAGGCGTTCCGGATCGACGTCGGCGGCGATGACGACCCGGCAGCCGACCTCGGCCAGCCCGGCCAGGATGAAGCTGCCGATGGCGCCCGCGCCGAGGACCACCGCGACGTCACCGGCGCGCACCCCGGAGCGGTTCACCGCGTGCAGACCGACGGCGAGCGGCTGGGCCAGCGCGGCGTTGTCGTCGGCGATCCCGGCCGGGACGGGCACCAGCATCCGGGCCTCGACGGTGATGGTCTCGGTCAGACCGCCGTCGAGGTTGAGGCCGTAGGTGAAGTACCGACGGCACAGGTTGTAGCGGCCGTCGGCACACCAGCGGCACTCACCGCACCAGACACCGGCGCCCGCGGCGACCCGGTCACCGGGTGCGAGACCCTCGACCCCGTCGCCGGTCTCGAGGACCTCCCCGATGAACTCGTGGCCCAGCGCGATCGGGCCCTGCACCCCGGTCACCGGATGCGCGGTGTTCAGCGGGGTGAGGACGGGTCCGTGGTCGTACTCGCTGGCGTCGGTGCCGCAGAGGCCGGCGCGGATGACCCGGAGCCGGACCTGGCCGGCACCGGGAGTCGCAGCCGCAGGCCGGTCCTCGACCCGCAGGTCACCGGGAGCGTGCAGGACGGCGGCCTTCACGCCCCGTCCCCGTTGCTGATGTGCACCTTCACGTTGCTCGCGGTGTCCCGGGCGGCCTCGTAGGCGCTCATCGCGTCGTCGAGCGGGAAGGTGGCGGTGATCATCGGGGTCAGGTCGATCTTGTTGCGCGCGAGGAACTTCAGCGTCTGCGGCCACACCCCGGGCGAACCGATGCTGCCCCGGATGGTCAGCGCCTTGGCCTGGATGAGGCCGAGCTCCGCAGGCGCGGTGCCGCCGACGTTGATGCCGATGTTGACCAGTCGCGCCTCGAAGCCGGCGATGCGCAGCGCCGACGCCATCGCCGACGGACGACCGGACGCCTCCAGGATGACCGAGGGACCGGCGCCGTCGGTGAGCGCGGCGATCCGCTCCTCGAAGTCGTCGGCGGTCGGGTCGGCCTCCTCGTCGGCACCCAGCCGGCGGGCCAGCGCCCGGCGCTCCGGCTGCGGGTCGGCGATGATCACCGTCGCCCCGAGGGCCCGCAGCGCGGCCACCGCGCTCAGCCCGATCGGGCCGGCGCCGAAGACCACGGCGGTGTCGGAGCCGTCGACGTCGCCGGCCCGGCGGGCGGCGTAGTAGGCGCAGCTGAACGGCTCGACCAGCGCGGCCTGGGCGAAGCTCAGCTCGTCCGGGATGCGGTGCAGCCACTCGGGTCGCACCACGAAGTACTCCGCGGCCGCGCCGCTGATCGAGAAACCGAAGTGGTCGGAGCCGATGACGCACTCCCCCACCACGCGGTCGCCCACCGACCAACCGCTGACGTTCGCGCCGATCTCGGCCACCTCGCCCGCCCACTCGTGGCCGGGCACGATCGGGAAGCCGATCGGGATGATGTACTTCCCGGCCAGCAGGTCGAAGTCGGAGTGGCAGATCCCCACCGCACGGGAGCGGATGAGGATCTCGTCGGGCCCGTAGGCGGGCTTGTCGACGTCGAGCAACGCCAGCTCGTCCGGACGGACGATGGTGGTGGCCTTCATGGAATGTCTCTCTCTTCTGCGGTTCGTTCGGTCGGGTCGGGTCAGACCATGGAAGCGACGAGCTGGGCCTCGTCGGGTTTGTTCTCCGCGCCCGCGTCCACGGTCGTGGTGATCCGGCCGTCCTTCATGATGATGATGCGGTCACACAGCCCGACCAATTCGGGCAGGTCGTCGCCGAGCAGCAGCACCGCGACCCCGTCAGCGGTCAGATCCCTGATCAGGCGGTAGATCTCGGCCTTGGCGCCGACGTCGATGCCGTTGGTCGGATTGTCCAGCACGAGCACCCGGGACTTCAGCGAGGTCCAGCGCCCGAGGATGACCTTCTGCTGGTTGCCGCCGCTGAGCCGGTCGACCTGGGTGTCGACGGAGTGGGTGCGGATGCCGAGCTGCTTCACCGCGGTGGCCGCGGTCTTCTTCTCGGCCCGGTTGCTCACCCATGGGGTCTTCGCGACCGACCCCGTCTTGGGAAGCGCGATGTTCTGCGCCACCGAGAGCAGGCCGACGATGCCCTCCTCGTGGCGTTCCGGCGGCACGTACCCGAGCCGCTTGCGGACCGCCTCCCGGGCGCCGGTGCGCTTCATCGGCTGCCCGAACAGGTCGATCTCGCCGGTGGAGTGCTGCCCGGCGTGCGCGATCACGTGCCCGACCTCGGACTTGCCGGACCCGACGACGCCGCCGATGCCCAGCACCTCGCCCGCGTGCAGGTCGAACGACACGTCGGAGAACGCACCCTCCTGGGAGAGGTTGCGCACCGAGAGCACGACATCGCCCGCCGAGCCGAGTTGTTCGGCCTCGTGGTAGAAGACCTCCACCGAGGCCCGGCCGACCATCATCGAGTGCAGCTGCTGCTCCGACGAGGTCGCCGGGTCGGTGATCTCGGCGACGTTGCGGCCGTCCTTGAGCACGAACACCCGGTCCGAGAGCTCCAGCAGCTCCTGCAGCCGGTGCGACACGAAGATCTGGGACGAGCGGTGCTTGACGCGCTTGACGAAGTCGAAGAAGAAGTCGACCTGCTCCCGCGACAGGGCGCTCGTCGGCTCATCGAGAAGGATGATCGGGTGGGCGATCTCGAGCAGATCGGCCTGGGCGAGCGAGCGGACGATCTCGATGATCTGCCGCTCCGCGAACGAGTAGTCCCCGATCGGGGCGTCCGGATCGATACCGGTGACCCCGAGGCTGTCGAACACCTTCGCGGTCATCCGCGACATCCGGCGCCGGTTGACGGTGCCCAGCAGTCCGAACTTCTTCTCCTGTCCCAGGTACACGTTCTCGTAGACCGGGATCGTCGGGATCAGCGCCTGGTGCTGGTAGATGCGGAAGATCCCGAGCTTGGTCGCCTCGTGGTAGTTCTTCGGCGCGATCGGCTTCCCGTTCAGCAGGATCGTTCCGCTGTCGGGGGTGAGGGTGCCGCTGATCATCGACAGCAGGGTCGACTTGCCGGCCCCGTTCTCACCGATCAGGCCCACGACCTCGCCCACGTCGGCGGACATGCTGACCTCGGTGACCGCCTTGACCGGGCCGAAGTGCTTGGTGGCGCCGACGACCTCGAGGGTGTGGCCGCCCGATCCGGAGCCGACGGTGGGGCCGGCTCCGGAACCGCTGATCGGCGTGCTCATTTCAGGATCTTCAGCTTCGAGCGGTCCAGGGTCAGCGCGACCGCGAGGACCACGACCGCACCCTGGATGATCGACTGCAGGTACGGCGGCACGACCATCGCGTCCAGGCCGACGCCCAGCGTGGTGATGACGAGGACACCGAGGATGGTGCGGTGCACGCCGCCGACACCGCCGGTCAGCGCGGTGCCGCCCATGACGACCGCGGCGATGGCGTCCAGGGTCAGCGACGAGCCCATGTCCGGGGTCGCGGCGCCGATGCGCAGGGACAGCAGCAGTCCCGCGATGCCGGCCAGGGTGGAGACCACGATCATCACGTAGAACTTCATCCGCCGGACCGGGATGCCGGCCAGGCCGGAGACGACCTCACCGCCACCGATGGCGTAGGAGTACCGGCCGAATCGGGTGTTGGAGCCCAGCACCGACAGCACGATCCAGATGATCAGCGCCCACAACGCGATGTTGGGCAGGTTGCCCAGCAGGCTGTCCCGGGACACCGACAGCATGAACGGATCCACGATCTGCACCGGACGGCCACCGGTGTACCACTGGGCGAGGCCGTCGATGGCCAGACTGGTGCCCAGGGTGGCCAGGAAGCTCGGCACCTTGGCGTAGGCGAAGAGCAGTCCGTTGACCACGCCGATGATGACACCGGAGACGATGCCGGCCAGGAAAGCCGTTCCCCAGTCGTAGGTCTGGGCGGTCTTGGCGGTGACCAGACCGGCCAGCGTCACCGTGGAACCCACCGACAGGTCGATGCTGCCCATCAGGATGACGAAGGTCAGCCCGACCGCCACGACGAGCACGACGGCGGCTTCCCGCGCGATCGTGTAGAGCGTCGAGACCTGGAGGAAGTTCGGCGTCTGGGTGGAGAAGAAGATCACCAGGATGATCAGGAACGCGATGGGCAGCAGCGTGCTCTTGACGCTGCTGCCGGCCGTGGTGGCCGACCGCAGGAAGGCACCGAAGCCCCCGCCGCCGCCGGCCGGCGCCGGAGCGCCGGCCGGGGCGGAGGACGACGGCTTCGCGGCCGCGGTCGACCCGGCGTCCGAGGACCCCTGGGGGCGGATGGTCGTCACAGCACCTTCATCTTCCAGTGGCTCTTGTATTCCTCGGTGAGCTTCGCCAGATCGCCGTAGGCGGCGGTGTAGTCCTCCGGCGCCTTCCAGTCGGCAGGCTTGTCGAAGCCGGTCCACATCTTCTCGATGTCCATCGGCGTGACGCCGTTCTGCGGATCCCAGTCGTCCGGGTGGGCGATCCGGCTCATCTTCTGCCAGTCGTAGGGATCGGTGTCGCCGAACATGGTGCTGACGTACTTGTCGGCGTTCTCCGCGGTGACGAAGTAGCCGTCCGGCCACATCTGCCGCTCCAGCGGGGACAGCTTGTATCCCTGCGAGGCGTCGATGGCCCGCACCGCGCTGAAGCCCGCGCACCACGGCGGCAGCGAGCTCATCGCACCGAACATCTGACCGGACTTGATGAAGTCCATCGTGCCCTTGTTGCCGTCCATGCCCGTCACGGGGACACCGGTGATGCCGGCCTCCTCGAGGGCGTTCACGCAGCCGATCCCGACGTCGTCGTTCTGGCCGAAGACACCTTGGATGTCCTGGCCGTACTGGGTGATCACACCGGCCATCGCCTGGCGCGAGTCGTCCCGGTTCCACTCACCCGGCTGGCGGGCGATGAGCTTGATGTTCGGGTACTCAGCGAGCGCCCGGTCCACGCCCTGCGTCCGCTGGGTGTCCGGGGTCGCTCCGGGGTGCCCGGTGATGTGCACGAGATTGCCCTCGCCGCCCATCTTCTCGAAGAGGGCGATGGCGACGTCGTAGGCCGCCTGGGCCGACTGCGGGGTGAAGTAGGTGACGTAACCGTCGCCGTAGTCCTGCGGCGCGGTCCACGGGACCATCTCCCAGGTGTTGCAGAGGAAGACACCCTTGTCGGTGGCCGTCTGCGCCATCGTCGGGATGTTCGCCGGGTCCGGGGCGGTGATGAAGAAGATCTTCACGCCGTCCTGGATCTGCTGCTCGAACTGCGAGATCTCGCGGGCCGGGTCGCCCTCGTTGGTGAACGCGCGGTACTCGCCGCCGAACGCCTCGACGGCCCGCCGGGCACCGAGGTCCCAGGAGGCGTAGTAGTCGTTGTTCAGGCTGGTGAACAGTGACGCGACCGGCTGACCCTTGAGGTCGAGCAGCTTCTCCGAGGTCGCCGCCGAGGACGACGCGGAGCCGCCGGTCGCGGCCGTGGTCGAGCTGGAACTCGCGGCGCCGCTGGGGTTGTCGCGCTTCCCGCAGGCGGCCAGCGCCAGTCCGGCGCCGCCGACGGCACCGGCCTGGAAGAACTTCCGACGTGACACGTACATCGTGGACTCTCCGTTGAGTTGAGATGGAACCGGCCGGGGTCTGACCGGTACGGGCCGAGCTGGTCGAGCGGGTGGCGCCGGTGATGCGGGATGACGGATCGCAATCGATTGCCGCCACGAACGGGGAGGAGCTCAGGTCGTACTGCGGTAGGCCTTGGTGACCGAGAAGTAGGGCCCGAGATCGACGAGCCCACCGTCGACCGGGATGTCGGCGCCGGTGATGTAGCCGGCCGCGGCGCTGCACAGGAAGGCCACGACACCGGCCACCTCGGCCGGCTCGGAGACCCAGCCGATCGGGGTGTGGGCGAGCATGGCGTCCGGGAACCGGGTGTCGCCCGGGACCAGCGCGGTGTTGACGATGCCCGGGTGCACGGCGTTCACCCGGATCTTCCACGGCGCGAACTCCATCGCCGCGACCTTGGTCAGGCCCCGCAGGCCCCACTTGCTGCTGGAGTACGCGGCCGAGAAGTGGCCGGTCATCCCGGCTGCCGAGCCGATGTTGACGATCGATCCGCCGCCGCTGTCCCGCATCAGCGGGGCGAGCGCCTTCGTGCCGAGGAACGGCCCGGCGAGGTTCACCCCGAGGACCCGGGTGAAGTCGTCGGCCGAGGTCTCCATGAGGCCGTAGCGGAAGGCCACCCCGGCGTTGTTGACCAGGCCGTCCAGCCGACCGTGGCGTTCCCGCAGGTCCGCCTCCAGCGCAGCCCAGGCCGCCTCGTCGGTGACGTCCAGGCGGTGGAACTCCGCCCGGCCGCCGGCGTCGGTCAGCTCGGCGGCGAGCGCCTCGCCCGCCTCGTCGCGGACGTCGAGGATGACCACCGTGGCGCCGCGTCCGGCGAGCTCGCGGACCTCCGCCGCGCCCTGGCCCTGGGCCGCGCCGGTGACGGCGATGACCTTCCCGTCGAAATCGCCCACCTCAGCTCCCTGCCTCTGCACGACGGACCCCACGGGTCGGATGGATCGGTGTCACCGTCTCGCGCGACACCGGGAGGAGCAGCTCGATCGGCTGCTGATAAGTCCTGCTGGACAGATACTCGTGAGAGCCGTCACACATGTCAAGTGTTGCTGTCGTCATGCCAGGCTCCCCGTCGGTACGGCCCCGTTGGCGGAGGTCAGTTCGCCGCGACCGGCGGTGGTGTTGAGGTGCGACTGCGAGTCACGCAACGTGGGCAGCTCGCCGCCGACGGAGAAGTAGCGTCGGCCGGCCACCAGCAGGTCCTCGGCGGGGAACTTGGTGATGACCTGCGCACCGGTCGCCGTGACGACGACCTCCTCCTCGATGCGGGCGGCACCGATGCCGTCCTTGGACGGCCAGTAGGTCTCCAGCGCGAAGACCATGCCCTCCTCCAGCACCTCCGGGTGGTCCAGGGACACCAGGCGCGAGAAGATCGGCTTCTCCCAGATCGACAGGCCGACGCCGTGTCCGTACTGCAGCGCGAAAGCGGCTTCCTCGTCGGCGAAACCGAATTCCTGGGCGGTCGGCCACACCTCGACGATGTCGGCGGTGGTAGCGCCCGGCCGCACCAGCGCGATGGCCCGGTCCATGTACTCCCGGGCCCGGACGTAGGCGTCCCGCTGCGCCGGGCTCGCCGACCCGACCGCGAAGGTGCGGTAGTAGCAGGTCCGGTAGCCCTGGTAGCTGTGCAGGATGTCGAAGAACGCGGGATCACCCGGCCGGATGAGGCGGTCGGAGTACACGTGCGGGTGCGGCGAGCACCGCTCACCCGAGATCGCGTTGACACCCTCGACGTACTCCGACCCCAGGTCGTAGAGCTTCTTGGAGACGAGGCCCACGCACTCGTTCTCCTTCACCCCGGGACGCAGGAACTCGTACAGGTCCTCGTAGGCGGCGTCCACCATCGAGGCCGCCTGCGTCAGCAGCGAGACCTCCTCCGGAAGCTTGATCCGGCGGGCGTCGAGGAAGACCTGCTGTCCGTCCACGACGGTGATACCGGCCTGCTGCAGAGCGGCCAGCACCGGCATCTCGATGACGTCCACGCCGAGCGGGGCGTCGGCCAGTCCGGCCCGGTCGAGCTCGCGTCGGATCTTGGCGGCCACGCCCTCGGCGATGCCGGCGTGCGGGTTGAAGGCGCCGCGCAGGGTCGAGATGCCCGCGCGGGCGCCACCTTCGGCCCGCGGCCGGCGGGCGCCGTGGTGCGGCGCATGCGGGTCGGCGTCGAGCTCCATGCCGGTCTCGGCCAGCCACGGGTTGTACAGCTGGTGGTGCTTCGCCGCGGAGCCGAAGTCCCACACGATGGGGTCGGTCGTCCGGGTGATCAGCGCGAACCGGATGAGCTTGTCCATCGCCCACGTCCCGATGTGGGTCGAGGACATGTACCGGATGTTGGAGAAGTCGAACGCCAGCAGGGCGCCCAGCTCGGACTTCTCCAGCTCGGCGCGCAGGCGTTGCACCCGCCCGTCGCGCAACCGGTCGAAATCGATCCTGGTCTCCCAGTCGACGGCATTGGTGCCGTACGTGGCTGTACCCATGAGAAGTCCTTCATCGAAGCCGTTCCCGAGCGGGACGGCGGAGTGGGAGCGGAGGCGGCGGACCCTCAGACGAGGATCATGCCGCCCTCGATCGGGATGACCTGGCCGGTGATGTAGTCGGAGTCCTTGGAGGCGAGGAACACGGCGGTGCCGACCAGGTCCTCCGGGTCCGCCGCCCGGCCGAGCAGGATGCCGCCCGCCATGGAGTCGAAACCGGCGTCGGCCTCACCGATGTCGGCGAGATCCTTGTCGAGCTTGGTCCACAGCGGGGTGGCGACCACACCCGGGGCGAAGGCGTTGACGGTGATCCTGTCGCCGGCCAGCGACCGCGCGGCGGCCTGGGTGAGGGAGATGACCGCCGCCTTGGACGCGCTGTACGGGGCGAAGCTGGGGAAGCCCTGCCGACCGGCGATGGACGCGGTGTTGACGATCTTGCCGCCGCCGCCCTGGGCGAGGAACTGCCGGGCCGCCTCCTGGGTGCCGATGACCACCCCGAACGCGTTGACGTTCATGATGAGATCCCAGGCGTCCTTGGTGATGTCCAGGAACTTCTCCGGCTTGTTGACCCCGGCGTTGTTGAAGTAGGCGTCCAGCCGGCCGTACTCGGCGACGGCGCGTTCGATGCCGGCCCGGACCTGGTCCCGGTCGGTGACGTCGACGCGGACGGCGGTGGCCCGGCCACCCGCACCGACGATGTCGTCGACGACCTGCTGCGCGGCGTCGAGGTTGAGGTCGGCGACGACCACCGCCGCGCCTTCCGCGGCGAGCCCGCGGGCGAACCCGGCACCGATGCCGGAGGCGGCGCCGGTGATGACGATGGTGCGGTCCTGGAGACGGTCGGACATGACTCACTCTTCTCTGCGTCGTTGCGGAGGTGCCGCCGGGCGGGCGGCGGGGACTCGGGACCCGGACCGGCCGGGCGGGCGGCCGGCCCCGGCCGCCCCGTGGGAACGGCTCAGTGGAAGAGCACGCCGCCGTTGACGTCCAGCGAGGCGCCGGTGATGTAGGACGCGGCGGGCGAGCTCAGGAAGACCAGCGCGTCGGCGATCGTCGACGGCTCACCGGCGACCTTGAGCGGGATCGCGCCCCACTCCTTGTCCTTGATCTCCTCGAAGGTGACGCCGCGCTCCTCGGCCTCGCGGTGCAGCGCGCGCTGGTGCATGGAGGTGTTGATGTTGCCCGGGGCCACCGCGTTGACCCGGATCTCGGGGGCGAGCTCGGCGGCCAGCGACTGGGTGAGGACGAACAGCGCGGCCTTGGAGGTGCAGTAGGCGGAGAACAGGGCGCGACCCGACCGACCCCAGAACGACGCGACGTTGGTGATGCTGCCGCCACCGTCGGCCCGCAGCAGCGGGATGAACGCCTTGGCCAGCAGGAACGGGCCGTTGAGGTTCACCGACATGACGCGGTTCCACTCCGCGTAGTCCAGCTCCTCCACCGGGCTCGCGTCCTGCAGCACGCCGGCCACCACGCTCAGGTGGTCCAGCCGGCCGAAATCGCCCTGGACGTCCGAGACCAGTTGCGCGACCTGGGCTTCGTCGGTGACGTCGACGATGTAGCTCTTGAACGTCAGATCACCGAACTCGCCGGCGAACTGCTCGGCGGTGGCGTTGACCCCGTCGTGCACGTCGAGCAGGGCCACGCTGACCCCGGCCTCGGCGAAGCGCCGCACGGTCGCGGTACCGATGCCGCCGGCCGCTCCGGTGACCAGGGCGACCTGGCCGGGCGGGAATTCGATCGTCGCCATTGACAACCCTCCTGAGGGGCGAGAAGTTCGTGGGGCACGGCATCGTCGGCCAAGCCGGACGGTCGCGCCGGGGATCACGGTGCACGTTCACCGTGACTTAACTCTGTGCACCGCCATTACAGCCACCTCGCGGGCCCGGTGTCAACAGATTCCGCGGGCGGGTCGGTGAACTGGTTCAGCGAAGTGCCTGCCGTCACGGATCGTCTCTCTGCGTACAGCGTTGGCGTACGATTCGTCCCCAAGATCGCGTCCCGCCGCCGCGGATCGCGTGCCCCGGTCCACCGGCAGAAGGATGCGCCATGGGAGAACACGTCGGGCCCGAGCTGCGGGCGGCGCGGCTGGCCCAACGCAAGAGCCTCCGCAGCGTCGCGTCCGCCGTGGGCGTGTCGGCCAGCCTGCTGAGTCAGGTGGAGACGGGCAAGACGCAGCCGTCGGTGAGCACGCTGTACGCCCTCGTCAGCCCCCTGGGTCTGTCCCTGGACGAG